>JAADHK010000004.1 GCA_013151835.1 Deltaproteobacteria bacterium | reverse complement strand
TCCCGGAATGAGGCCCAATGTAAGTGGTTGTTTTCACTGCCTCAGAAATGAAGGTTTCAGTTGCAACGCGCGTTGCAACTGAAACAAACGGGGCTGATTACGGGGGGTGATGCTTCATCTTTTTTCAGCATTTCGAGTAAATCGACATACTGGCTCCGGATACCTTCCGGATGTGCCGGCCATTGCATGGTTTGCTTTGTAAGCGCCATGCGCGTGTCGGCAAAAGGCCGGAAAAGAGAGGTGAACTACAGGTTCTGCCCTAAAGACCCAACTGGATTGTGATAGCCCGGCCTATACCTTCCATCTCAGTGGCGGAAATCGATCCAGCCGGATTGATTAGCCGCTTCTTGCTCACCGTTGTAAGCTGATCGGCCATAGCTTTAGCCTTTTTCCCACAAAAAGTCACATATGTTTCGCTTGGGTAGAGTTTACTAACACTGCTGGTCAGGGGCATGACTTGGACTCTATTAAGGAACTGGTTAGCAGCATCATTGCTTACGATAACCGCTGGTCGCTGCTTTCGGATTTCACCACCGATGGAAGGGTCAAAATTAATCCACCACACATCACCTCTCTTCATTATTTACATCTCCAAATGTGCCTTCGGCCCACTCAAGGGCCTCGGATTCCCGGACCTGATCAGCAGACATCTCTTTATATGCAGCATATATATCATTCCTGACAACATGTGGGCGAACTAACTCTTGGATAAAATGACTAATTTTTCGAGGTCCGATAACTACCCGTAAGCCGTTATAGACCTCCTCGTCTATGGTCAATGTAAGTTTCCTTTGCATTACAAACACCTCCACGAAAATTACACGTATAATACACGTATATTGTTTATATGTCAAGGCGCTAACAAGTGCTTCTAAAAACTTCCGCATTACTGTTGTTTTCAATCATTCATGCATCAATGGGTTGTCCAAATAAATGCCAATAAATACGTATGGATGTCCCCAGATTTCGATAAATTTTGAGGTGACGATTTTTTTCCTTTTTTTTGATCCCGGCCGTTTTTTTTGTTTTTTTATCGTTACCGTTATTTTTGCCGGAACCTTTTTCAAGCTTTGAGGGTTTAATATCAGGTTTGGGTTTTTCCCCTTTTAATCTTGCAACCATAAACTCGCAAACCAGGAGTCCTCACTCCGGTCATCTATGTACACACCTCATTTTTACCGCCAGGCTGATGAATATCTGTTACATTCTTGACAAGAAGCGGCATAAAATTATGCAAAAATCACGACATTCTGGCTTGTGATGGGTTTTTCATAAGGTACGGGGAATAGAGACAAATCCTTACGGATTTATGAGTAAAAAAAATCAGGATGTTTACTGTCCCATGTTTAATTTAGCACAAACACATAGAACTGTGCCGCCCCGCTTTTTGGTTCGGCAACAACGAATTGTTTATTTCAACTTACTGATATTCCAACTCATAAAAATTTACCTTGATTTTTTTATGAGTTGTTGTATTTTTAATGTAGCGCAATTGTCAATACAAAAAAAGACATGGGAGTAAGTTATGAGAAAAACAGCAACTATTCAAACCCGCGTTGATCCAGCGGTAAAAAATAATGCCCAAATCATATTGAAAAAATTAAACATTTCGATGTCAGAGGCTATTTCAATGTATCTTTCGCAGATTACATTACACAAAGGGATTCCCTTTGAAATTAAAATACCCAATGAGCTCACAGCTAAAACTCTGAAGGACTCTGAAAATGGAAGCGCTTTGCATAAAGTTGATTCTATTGATGCGTTGTTCAAGGAGCTTGATAGTTGAACCTGCATTATACAACTCAATTTAAGAAAGATTATAAAAGGATCAAGAAACAGAACAAAAAACTTTCAAAATTGAGAACCGTTATCGAAAAACTATCTTCGGGACGGCTTTTAGAGCCAAGTTATCATGACCACCCATTATCCGGAAACTGGAAAGATCACCGGGATTGCCACATTGAACCAGATTGGATTTTAATCTATCGAATCATCTCCGAAGATTTATACCTTGAAAGAACCGGATCACATTCTGACTTGTTTAACAATTAGTAATTGTCAAAAGCGAACAGTAGTTATTCAATAACGAGCGCAGCAAACGGCCATCAAGCAACCGGAGCTGATCTTTAAAAAAGTTTGGATTGTCGATTATATTCCGGGGCTGGAACTCGGGGCTGACGATTACATCTGCAAGCCGTTTCCTCCCCGGGAAGCGGTGGCTCGCGTCAAGGCGATCCTGAGGCGGATAAACCCGGAACCGGCGACACTGGCCTGTGAGCCCATTATCGCCGATGCGGGTCATGATTTCCGATGTTGAAGTAAATTTTGATGGCGTCGTAAAAAGTCCCATCTACTGCGTTGTAGCGGGTCGCGAAATGCTCGGAATACTATATGTATGCCTCCCCTCCGCTTTCGCGACACCACTACGCCTTGTATATGGAACTTGCAACGATGCCATCTTAACCGGGTTGCCTGACTTTTTACGAGATCATCAATTTTACCCGGAGTGAATTTGACCTGTTAAAGGTTTTCATGTCAGCTCCGAGGCGCGTCTTTTCGCGGGGCGATCTGATCGCAAGCGTCCAGGGGTATGAATATGAGGGGTATGCCCGAGCCATCGACAGCCACATTAAAAATCTCAGGAAAAAGCTGGCCGCCCACCTTCCGGAAAAAATAATCATCAAAATGGTGCCCGGTATTTAACCCCGAGTCCCAGTCGGATTCCTAAAATCCGATCGGCGACCTTTTATTCCACGGTGATTTCGGCGTTCTCGACAATTAACTTATACTTCAGGCCGAATCCGAAATCCCGGTTAACCGAAACCATACCGCTGATAAGGACCAGATCTCCGACCTTGACCGTGGCGCTGGTTGTGACAATCAACTCGCCCATGTTTTTATCGCCGGTCCCGTCCTGAACATGGAGCCAGTTTTTACCCATTATGGAGGGGGTGAACTTGACCACCTTCGCCCGGAGCAGTATCTTCTTTCCGGCCAGGTTCTTGCTGTCGGCTATGACTTCAGCTATGGTTTTTCCGCCTTTTGCTCTTTTAACGCTGCCGGGTTTTACCGCAGCGCTGCCTGACAATGCGCCCATTGAGGCGGGCATCTTCATTGCTCCCGCCTTACCACCCATTGCCTTACTACCCATGGAACCTGACATCCCCATGCCCCCCATCATACCGCCCTTGGCCGGATGCCCTTTCGGCATTTTTTGTTTCAGCCCGGCCCCGGCGCTTTTCCCCGGAGTCCCGATCGATTCAACAAAATAGATCTTTTCAAAATCACGATCAAGGGACTTGCTGTGGAAATTCGACATCGGTATTCCGGGCGGGATAACCACGGCATCTCCAGGGTCCCCGGTAAATTCACGTGTCGCCGTCCATATCTTTTCCTTTCCGGTGTCAACCAGAACATACGTATAATCATTGGTAATGATGCTTTCCACTACCCTGGCCGTAACGGGTTCGGATGTTTTTGCCTTTGCGGCGTCCGGAGCGGGCGTCGCGGACTCCGCTTTAACCGCAGGCTGCGCTTCGTCCCCGGCAGCCATACATTTACGACCATCAATCATGATCCCGCTAATCACGGTCAAGGACAGGATTGCCAATACTGCTGCTGCATAATGTAATTTTTTCATGAACGATTCTCCGTCAAATTTGGTTTTATGTTTATTAACTCGTGTCCATCCAGAAATGAGAATTTTTGTTCAAGATCAAGGCGTGTGAAAAAAATAACCACAGGCATATGTTTGATATTCCGAGGATTATTTTTTGAGCATAACGCAGATATTGGACAAAAAGGCCATTTATGGATAGGCACGAATTCGTTACGGTGTGGGCCCTTCCACAGGGTACCCCCTTTTATCATGCTGATTCCCGTGACATTTCAGGCTGCATTCCCCCTTAAAAGCGCCTGTGTCACGATATTCAATCCTTCCAAGATCATCCGGCGTAACAATTGTCAAATCAAAATTAATAAGATGGCTGTTATTGATTGAATTTCCCTGAAAAAAACTCACACCGTGTGGGTCATGGCAGGCCGAGCAGGGGGTATGTTGCTCAACCACATGTTTTTCATGAACAAAACTCTCATCATTCAAAATACTCGTCCGGCTGTGACATTTATAGCAAAGCGCATAGCTGGAAGGTGTCTCCGTGGTGCCATCAGCGGTTTCATACTGATCGGAAAGGATATATTGCCAGTCCGACCCATGGGGCCCACGGGGCCCGGCAGGATCATCCGAACCATGGCAGTCCGTGCAACTTATGGTGCTTGTGGTTGTGTATGGCGACAACAGGCTGGGCACGTCGGCACTTTTACCTGGGGCCTCCACGGGATGAAAAGACGGGTTTGAAGGGTCGAACTCGAGTCGCGTATTTAGTTGCGCGATTTGCCGGGTAACGGGCAAAACCGTAATAACGGAATTATCGCCATGGCATTTAAAACATATTTCATAAATATTCGCGGCTTCGGCCACGGCCCGGCCCTGTGCCGACACTCCCGATACCCCCCTGTTTGCACCGGACACCGCGCCGTCGCCGCTTGATGGATCATCATTTGTCTGGTGGGGGTTGTGGCAGTCAACGCATTCAACGTGTTTGGGGACATCGCCGGATGCGAAATCCTCGGCCGCATCGTGGATCCCCGTGTATTGCCAAACCGGATGGTTATACTGCTTTGTAATTACTGTTTCGATATCAGTGGTTGCCACGCCGCCGTTGTGGCACACCAGGCAATTATCTTCCTCGTAAGCATAGTACAACAGGCGTGCCTTTCCCCCGGCCGAATGGGGGCGGTGACAGTTCTCGCACCCGTTTTCGGCTACGGTTTTGTAATCGGTATTCGCCCACAGCCCGCCGCTCCGATCCAGTTTCGCGTCCGAGCGGGCATGCGTGGCGCTGCTCCAGCCCTTTTTATCATGGCACTCGATGCACAGGGATGAGGAAGAATTATTCATAACCAGAAAATTGCCGTAGGTGTCGTCATGAGGATCGTGACAGCTAATGCACTGCACCTGATCCTTATTCTCGAGTTTCACGGACGATGGCAATAACGACGGATCTTTCAATTCACTGTCGGTCGCGGCAAGGGATGCGTCATATGTCATTGATACGGGGTGGTCATCGGAAAGGTCAGTCCCCTGGTTTGCGGGCGTCTGCGCCGGCATGAAGCGTATGCCGCCTTTAAAGGGTATCTCCGTATCCCCCGAAGCGGTCTCCCCGATGGCGATGGTGCCGTCATGACAGCTTAAACACATCCTTGACGAGCCCGTGGGCTGCCCCACCCGGGCATTCAGGGTCGAGCTGTAATAAGGGGTGTATATTGATTCATTTGCCGAGCGATTCCAGAGATAAGGACTGTTCGTGCCGTTCTGATGGGGAATATGGCAGAAGATACATATCCTGTCCTCTGATATTGCCGTGATGGGACCGGGTCCGCTTACGGAAAGATTATGTTTCGTGATACGAATATTTCCTCCATAAACGGCAGGAACAAAAAACCATAGAATAAGAATAACAGCCGCTGTTTGTAAGGTTTTATTTTTGATCATTTTATGAATCAATCGCCTTTTAAATACTGAAACATCTGGAGCCGTCTGTTATAGAAATCCGAAACATAGATTATATCGTTTTTATCAATATAAATGCCCGTGGGCAACCAGAATTCCCCATAACCCGCCCCATGCCCGCCGAACGCCATCAACAGCCGTCCGCTTTTATCAAACACCTGGATATTGTCAAACAGGGCATCCACGACATAGATATTGCCGTCACTGTCAACGGCGACCCCCTTGGGCCGGGAAAAACATCCGGGAGACTGCCCGATCCTGCCGAATTTCATTAAAAACCGACCCTCCCGCGAAAACACCTGGACCCTGAAATTAAGGGAGTCGGACACAACAATATTGCCGGCCGGCGTCACGGCAATATTAGTGGGATAATGAAACCGGCCGTCTGTTTTACCATTGCCGCCGAAAGATCCCTTTTCAGAGTAATCGGAGAGGTCAAAACGAAAAACCCGCGCCTGCACCGTATCAACCACCAGCAATTCAGAGGTCTTCGGGTTTACGGCAATGCCGGTGGGTCTTTTCAGCATCCCCTCACCGAGAACTTTTGCCTCCTGTTTCCCAGTGTTTGAAAATATTTTTACAACACCCTGTTTTGAATCGCTTAAATAGATTAATCCGCGTTTATCATCGGCCGCTATTCCGATGAATGCCACATTAACTTTCCGCCCGGCCGGAAACGTGAAACAGGTATTTGCGCCCGGATCAAAGACATGCACGATTTCTAAAAACGTATCCACCACATAAAGCCTGCCGCCGGCATCGCGCGTCACCCCGTACGGCGAAACGATTGATGCCTCGTTGGCGCCGGCAAGATAATGATAAATCTTTTTAAACACACCGGGATGAATATTAAAATCTTCCGGCTTCGACACAATGCCCAAAAACCGGATGCGAGGCGTTTCCGGGGCCTTGGGCCACACGATATCAGGGTACGTCTTCCCGGCTCCATGCGGCTTTAAAAAACACCCGGCTGTTTGCAGAAAGAACATAAGCATCAGAGACAGAGCAAATATGACGGCCTTATTTGTATTCATATGACGATCTCGTAAGAACCTGAAATTTTCTACCAGAGGCGCCGGTTAATCACAAAATAGGCCCTCTGCGCCCACCGGCGGCTGCCATACGCCTTATCCCGCTGGTCCGATAGTTCGTAAGAAAGACGGCAACTCCAGATACCATACTGTAATCTGAGGGTAGGACTGATCTCCGTAAAAACCGTGTCCTGCATGTCACCTGAAATACCGTTTCGCGTACATACCATATTGAAATCACACCACCATTTTGGCTTCCAGCCAATACTTGAACCAAAATTGTAAAATATTTCCTCCGCGTTTAACTCCTTAAACCGCCTGTTCCCATAGTGCCCTGAAAAGTTGAAGGAAAAATGCGTAAACGGCCGGAGACTTATAATTTCGCGAACACTTCTGGTGATCATTGAATTGCCGCTGCGCCTGTCTTCATTCGAATATAGAAAGCGGGTGTCCGACCATCCCGTATCCAGCCGGATCTGGATGCTGTCAAAGGTGTCATCAATGCGGATACCGGACATGTCTTCGGACAAAAATGCCGGAGTGGCGGATAGAATGCTTTGTTCCAGCCTGCGATGGGTATAGGTAAAATAAAAAAACGACCACAGCGTCATATCCACTCTGTAATTCTGGCCGAACCGCGAATCATCATAATCGGAATCAACAAGGTAAGTGTATTGAATTATCACTTCCTGGCCGTCGACAATTGCCCCCAGCGGAATGCGGCTGATCATGGCTTCCGAGCCGATGATCCGGACTCTGTAATCAATATCTTCGATATAAACGATTGCACCCGTTAAATCTGTTACCACAATGGATTCAACATGAGCGTTCGCCTGCTCAAGAAAGGTCGTCGTCGCCGACGTCAGAACATGTCGCTCTTTGGTTGGAATAATATTCGCCGAGCCGCTCCGCCTGGTAAGCCCGAAATTATACGCGGCCCCGAGTTCTATGGTTCCCCATGGGATTGCCCGGCGATAATTAAAACCGAGATTGGAGCGATACCGGTCTTCGCTTGCGCCCGCGAAATCATTATACGCAATGTCCGCGCCAAGATCCGTTGTGAGGCGGTTATACAGCCGGTGGGTCAAACCGGCCTTTATAAACTTTTCCATGTTGACGGCGCCGTCAAATTTTCGACGACTATATTTTAAGCCGTATCGGGTGTCGAGATTTTTGTCGTGTGTCCAGAACAGATTTTCCGATATAAGAAAGCTGTCGCTGTTTATATCATCATGTCCCTCGCGGATATCATAAACCTGGGAATCCAGCCTTACCGATTCATCCCCATTAATAAAAAGGGTGTTTCTCAATTCCGTGTTGGTGGTATTTGAATCAATTGTAAACGTCGCCGGCGTGGTCGCGATGCCGGCGGTTGTCCTGCTGGTTTCATAATTCAGAATATTGAGTTCAGTGATGCTGTTTTTTGCGTTATGTCTTATATTGAAACGAAGTTCATCGCGATTTTCATCATACCTGTAAAATCCGGCCTGGATTGATTTGCTGTTGACAAACCCGAAAGAGACCGGGAGTGTTTTGTTTACAAAATTCAAACGGGCGCCCCTGGTTGCCGATTCCATATCGGTTGATTGAACCTGTTTGCTTTGGATTCGCCAATTGCTCTGCTTTGTGAAGATATCCAGCGTGACCGGCTTGTTCCTGAGCAGCGTTGCCCCCACATCATAGGCCAAAAGGGTGGTATCCTGGCTGCTGGCCTGGCTTGTTCCGCTTATCTTTTGCCTGTCTTTAAACTTTTCCTGGCGCCACCCCGGCATAAAAAAGAAATGATATGCCAGCAGATTCGGATGATAGATCCATCCCTTTGTGGCAATGGTCGCGCTTTCCCGCATGTCATGGTAGACGGTTTCCGTGTCCGTATCCGGAGTTTGCCTTTTTTCCTCCTCGAATTCATAATATGTGTTAAGCCCCAGTTTCGGGCGCTCAATAAAAAAAGACCGTCCTGCATGGGCGTACGAAACCGATATCACCATCAAAGCAGCGGAAAATGCCAGGACAACTCCTATATTTTTTAGTATTCTCCGGTTGAAATTCATTTAATCGATTATCGCCCCCGGACCGGATCTGGTTCCGCCAACACGGCAATATTTTTATTTATCCGGTAAAATTCCGGGAGATTCGTGAGTTTTTTATCAGGTTTATAGCCGGGAGGCGATAAAGGCGCGCCCGGCTGCCCATCCTTCACGGGAATGGGATGTTTCCCCTCGTTATAGTCTTTCCTGAGCAATGATTTATTTTTCCCCTGATGGGGATTGTGGCAGGAAAGGCAGGGCGCGGGGTGGTCGGTTTTCGTAAAACACTTTGCAACGCCGGCAGGCCCCCCCGCTTTATGGCAGGAGACACACAATGTGCCTTCATCTTCACGCAAAAGTGACTTGTGCCTGCTCTGATGAGCGTCGTGACATTTGAGGCACTCCCCTTTTGCGGCGGTTGTGTGAAGATACAGCCCCTTCTTTTTAGCCCAGTCCGTCGACATGTCTTCATGACACTTGACGCAGATCCTGTCTTTCGGGAGTATGAGGGGCCCCGGCTTTCCACCGCCTTTTCTGAAAATACCGTCCCAGTTTTTCCCAAATATCGGAATGGTAAACTCAGAGGCCCCTTCATGACATTGAATGCATTTTCTTTCCATATACGGCTTGTGCGAAACCAGGGGCTGCAATTGAGGCGCAGGCCCTGGTTTGGCGCGGGCTTCGCCCGTCTCTTTTTGGGGGGATGGAAGCGTTGCCCGATTTTTTTCTACCGTGGCATGGGGCTCTTGTGGAAAAAAGAAAATAAACGCGCGGTGTCGCAGATCCTGTCCGCACCCCGCGCTGCCCATCACCACCACCCATAAACAAACGGTAAAAAAAACAAGCGTCTTGTTGATGCGGACGGCTATCATTTTCCCCATGGCTCCCACTTCTTATTCCCCGGGCAGGGTCTCGCCGACCCATTTCCCGAAACCGTAAACATTCAGCTTGTTCTTCCCATATGTACTGGTCACGTAAATAAGGTATTCCAGCGCAAAATTCGGGTCCGCAAATTTAGAGAAATATTTAACGTTTTTATAATCGATAGATATTCCCGCCGGGAGGTACAACTTGCCGGAGCCGGTTCCGGATCCGCCGAAAAAAAGTAGCAATTGTCCCTTTTTATCAAAGATCTGTACATTTTCAAACGCGGCATCGACTGCGTAGAGATTATCCTGTTTGTC
>JAADHK010000028.1 GCA_013151835.1 Deltaproteobacteria bacterium | reverse complement strand
CTCCGCTTTCGCGACACCACTACGCCTTGTATATGGAACTTTCTACTTAGCCATCTTTACCGGGTTGTCTGACTTTTTACGAGATCATCAACCGTTAATCCTCCTTTAACGACAACCCCTTTAGAATAAAATCAGCCAGCATGTCCCGCAACACCTTAAGGTCGGTGTTCCGCCGTACCAGAAGGAAATAAAAAAGACTCCGTTCAAAGAGGCCGAAAATAAAGACGGCTGATATGCCCGGATCATCGGTTGTTAGAAAGCCTTTTTCCACGCCCTTTTCAACCTGTTCCCGGATCAGATCGATAAAGATTGAAAGGAGATCTTCGTAAATTTCCTTAAACAGTCCGCCGTTTCCTATCCCCTCGCGGAAAAGGATTTCAGCCACTGCAAGATTTTCCATGTAAATAACAAAAAGCTCGTCAATTGTCGCAAGCACATTTTTGCGTATTTCAGTTGCGGAATCGCCATCGAATATATGCTCTGTCCGCTCGATAAAAAGTTTTTGCACCTCGGCAATAAACCCATTGCAGATATGGCGAAAAATCTCTTCCTTTGATTTGAAATAATTATAAAATGTTCCCTGTGACACGCCGGCCATGGAAACCACGTCCGAAACCCGGGTCTTTTGAAAGCCCTTTTCCTGGAACATCGTGACCGCCGCCCCTATGAGAGACGCTTCCGTGCCTGGGTCGGGTCCTGCCATATGCGCCGTCCTCCGACTTTTTTATAATCTAAAATTAATACCCAATACCCAATCATGCGGGTTCAGGAGCATAAACATCCCGAACCCCTGCTTTTAATGCCTTTATATCTTTCCTGATTTCAGCGACATCGTCAACCAGCCCGGATATGAGCAATACCGCCTCGGCCTTGTCTGACCTGTCGTTATCCAGGATATCCCTTATACGGGAAAGGTCTGCGGCATATGCCGAGAACCTGTCGTCGAGCCTTTTGTAAACTGTTTCAGACACGGCCTCGATAAGCCTGAACATGTATTGGAATTTGGTGTTTTCCCGCAAATTCTTAAAATGAAAAACAACGGAGGCCTCGGTCTCTTTCTTCATCCTGACGACCCCGCTTTTAAGCGCCGACAAATCGCCTGTGCGCTGGGCGTCGCCCTTTTTCATTATTTTCTTCATGGCTGATATGAATCGGTAAAAGCCGAGCTTCATGAACGCCTCCGTACGTATACTCGCGGTGTAGTCGAGTGTCGCCAGTGCATTTGGGAAATCGATTCGGTTTGCACGCTTTATGGATTCTATCATGACCGGCTCGCCGCCATTGGGGCTGAGAGTCAGCGATTCGCCGGATGAGGGAGCTGCCCCGAAAAATTCCGACAAAGTATTTTCCACCATTATATAAAAAGGTTGAGATACGGATTCAAAGGAAGTCCTGATATCCGTTTCCCTCTGCCTTACAAAGGTGAACAAAGCGGGGTTTACGGTTTCGGCCATATACCGGTCAATCTCCTGCTTAAACCCCTGAAAAACTATAAAAAGCGTGTCCGCAAAGCCTTTATCGGCCATCTGAGCGGCATATCGGTCATAGGGGACCGTATAATTTTTTATAAAATCGATGATAGCCGGTACGATATCTCCGTTTTTTGCATCAAAGAACCTGTCCACAAAGGCCCTTGTCTCCTTTTCGACCTGGCTCACGGCACCCTTGAGCGTACTTTTGATCATGGAGCGGACCCTGTCCATCTCTTTATGCTGATCCCGGATACGCTTTATCAGGGTATCCCCTCCCCTTGCATCCGAGGAAAAGATTTCGCGGTTCATGGAAAGCCAGCCGACAAAATCACGGGCCAGACCGTCGGTGCGGATGATGTTGTTACTTATCAGGACATCGTAGCGCCTTCTTGTGATCAGGGTCGTAAAATCGTGATCAAACCTTTTTTTCTCATTAACGGAAAACCCGGCCAGATCCCGGTCAGTTTCCCACTGGGCAAGGCGCATCGAGTCTTTTTTCGTAAGCGAGTCGCGCAAATCCGAAAAAAGCGAAAAAAGAGATGAAAAAGCATAGACCTTAGGGTCGGTCGCAAGCAAAGACAGGTCTTCGGCGCTTTTTGAAATCACGCGATTTAAATCTTCTATTGAATCATGCTCGTTAAAATCCGCGTTAATGACAAATAAAAGATGTTCCATGATACCCATCTTCTTTATCATAGACAAAAAATTAATATCGGCCCTTCTAAGGCCCGTCCGACTGCTTATGACATAAACCACAAGATCACAGCCCAAAAGATATTCCTGGATCATGACAAGGTGGAGCGGATTCGGGGAATCACTCCCCTGGCAGTCGGCGATTTCAATATTAGACCCCGGACCGCCCGAATCTATTTCCAGCCGGATATCCTTTAAATATACGGCGAGCATATCGTTTGCCGCAAATTCCCGGTGTTCGCCGAAATGGCCGTTTTCAAAGACCACGGTGCCGGGGTGATCGGAAACTATCCCTTTAACGCGGGGGTACCCCTTAAGATAAGACGATATAAGGGCGACATTCACATTTATTGAGTCGTCGGTCAGAAAATATTGCTGATCAAGCCGGGCCAGGGCATCCGACAGCGCGGCCCGGTCGGAATCATCGGCAATGTCAAAAGAATCGTGGTTCAAAGCGCTGCCAAGAGCGGGGAAAAAGCTCAGCGCCCGTCTTATCTCGCTGTTTATCTCGTCTTTTGATTTAAAAACAAGTGATGCGTAAAGCCTTTGAGAACTGCGCACCTTTGTTACGATGGATGTGATCACCCCGGCGCCGCGTCTAAGATAGTCGCCCGAAAACATGGAATTAATAAAGGTACTCTTCCCGGATTTGATGGTGCCCACCACCGCCGTCCTTAAGACCCCGTCTGAAAGCCTTCTTTCAAGGGCCGCACAGGTTTGGATCCACCTGGAAACAGGCCCGGTATCCACGGATGGCACTTCCAGAGCCTTTTTCATCCGGTCGGAAAGCCCATGATTCAATTCTTCCAAAGACTGTTTCAATGTTTCTTTCTTCATTTTCGTGCCATATGTATTTATGAGTTCTTATCCCGGCTATTTATCCGGATACAATCGGAGAATATCCAAAACTCGCCTGCCAATATCTGCGCCCGGATATCCCGACCAGGGAAGTTATCGCACTGAAACGAAGTGAATGTCAAAAAAAAATGCCCCGCTTACGGGAAATTCAATTCGTATATTATACAAAACATAGCGTGATAGAATCAACCTTGTGATTTTCCGCATCTTATGATATGAGAATCATGCTGGTATTGATAATATACAAGGAGAAATGCAAAAATGTCGAAAAAAAATCCGGAATGTCCGTTATATAATCCATTGAATTGCAAGGAATATAACAATCCCAACCTTTGCGCTTTTGTAAGAAAAGACAAAACCTGCAAGAAAAAAAAGAAGCCCAAGCCAAAGAAAAAAGAAAGCCCTGTAAAAGAAGAATCATGAACACTTTGACAGGCCCGCAAACTGGTTCGGATTTGCAGATAAGTTTCAAACGGCCGGACCGGCTGATCGGCCACGCAAAAAAAATCTGCGCCGCCGGTATCGCGTCGGTCAACGCAAAAATCGCAGTTGCCCGGGCCTGCGCTTTTAAAAACGGCCGCCTTTTTATCGGCGAAACCGGTCTTGACCTAACCGTTTATGATAATATTTATGTCATAGGGGCAGGAAAGGCAACGGCTGCAATGGCTGCGGCAATGGAGGAAATCCTGTCCGACCGGATATCCGGCGGCATCATCAGCGTAAAATACGGGCATACCGAACCCCTTTGCCGGATTGAAACCCGGATTAAAATGATGGAGGCCGGACATCCGGTCCCGGATGACGCAGGATTGCTTGCGGCCCAAAAAATCATGAAACTTGTGTCAGCCGCAGGCAAGGACGATCTGGTCATCTGCCTCATATCGGGCGGTGGGTCAGCCCTGCTTCCACTGCCGGCGCAGCCTGTCACCCTTGTTGAAAAGCAGGAGGCCATACGGCAACTCCTGTCCTGCGGCGCTGCCATTGACGAGATCAACGCCATCCGGAAGCACATTTCAGCAATCAAGGGGGGCCAGCTTGCCCGCGCCGCCTGGCCCGCAACGCTTGTGACACTTATGGTATCGGATGTTGTGGGTGATCCCATGGACGTCATTGCATCCGGCCCGACTGTAGCGGACACCAGCACTTTTTCCGACTGCCTTTTAATCATGGAAAAATACGGGCTTGTTCAAACCCTCCCGCAATCCGTCACCCACAGGATAAACGCAGGCGTTGCCGGTAAAAGCCCTGAAACTCCCAAGCCCGGCGACCCGGTTTTTGCAGAAACTAAAAATTTGATTGTCGCGGCCAATTTTTCTGCGCTTAAAGCGGCAAAAGATACGGCCGAATCCCTGGGTTACAACACAATTATCCTTTCTTCCTGCATCGAGGGAGACACCAGCCAGGCCGCAGGTTTTCATGCGGCAATTGCAAAAGAAATCAAGATGTCCAAAAATCCGGCACCTCCGCCTGCCTGCATTCTGTCCGGCGGGGAAACAACAGTGAAGATCGTGGGTAACGGGCTCGGTGGAAGAAACCAGGAATTCGTCCTGGTTGCCGCACAAGAGATAGCGGGGCAGGAAGACATAGTCATATTGAGCTGCGGAACCGACGGCACAGACGGCCCTACGGACGCTGCCGGGGCAATCGCCGACGGTTCCACCATCAGCCGTGCCGAAACCATGGGTCTTGATGTGGGAGCATACCTTTCCGGCAACGACTCCTACCACTTTTTTGAAAAAACCGGGGATCTGATCAAGACCGGGCCCACCGGGACTAACGTAATGGATTTGCGGATCATTATCGTGGGCTAAAAAACGCCGCCTCCGCCCTGCGCTTGCTTCAGCCTTTTTTGTCTTTCAACAATCAGTAGCAGGGGCGGGGTTTATCCCCGCCCGTTTCCCTTTTTTGTAAAAATACCGCTGAACGGAACAAACAGTTTTTTACCATTAAACCATAAGGAGTCCAATAGAAATGAACATCGATAACATTATCCAAAAAGTCTGGGAACTAGTTACATTTTACGGAATTAAGGTAATCGCCGCAATTGTAATTTTAATTGTCGGCAGGTGGATTGCCATGGGATTTCGGAAACTGCTTGAGCGGATGATGAAAAGCAGCAAACTTGAACCGACGATTATCAGTTTTATCGGCAATCTCTCCTATATCGCCCTTTTGATCTTCTTTATCATCGCCGCTCTAAACCAATTGGGTATTCAGACGGCATCCTTTATTGCCGTGATAGGCGCCGCCGGCCTTGCCATCGGCCTTGCGCTCCAGGGGTCTCTGGCTAATTTTGCTTCGGGTTTTTTAATGATTATTTTCAGGCCGTTCAAGGTGGGCGATTACATCGAAGGCGCGGGCGTCGCAGGAGTTGTCGAGGAAATCCAGATTTTTACCACAACAATGACAACTCCTGACAATAAAACCGTTATCATTCCCAACGCAAAACTCACGGAAGGCAATCTTATCAACTGGAGCACCAAGGGGACCCGTCGCGTTGATCTTGTATTCGGCATAGGATACGGGGATGATATTGACAAGGCCAAAAAAATCATGTCGGAAATACTTTCCGCAGATGAAAGGATACTTAAAAGCCCTGCCCCGCAGATTGCCGTATCCGAGCTTGCCGACAGCTCGGTTAATTTCGTTGTCCGGCCATGGGTAAAGTCCGGCGATTACTGGAATGTGTATTTCGATCTGGTTGAAAAAGTCAAAAAGACTTTTGATAAAGAGGGTGTTTCAATTCCATTCCCCCAAAGGGATATCCATATTTACGAGCATGATGGGAAAGGCGGCGAAGTAGAGGAATAGGGTTATAGTCGGCCTGACTCTGTTTTGACAATTTAGAATCAAATATGCTCAGTCGGCACTCTTTACGCGCTCAAACTATGAAAATATGGGGGTGAAAAATGATTATACAAATAAAATATTCGCACGGCCGGCGTAACGGAAGGCTTCAGCCTTCCATGTACCGATGTTGCTTACACGCAATTGCAATTAAATTAAAGGCGGCCTGAAGGCCGCCCCTACGATGGCTGTACAAGAAAAATAACAGTCTGCAAGAACCAAACCGGACACTACTGAGTTGAAACAGACAAATTTCTTTAAATGTTGCAATTGGTAAAAATAATTTTAAGGGATGGTCAGGCAAGGAAATAAAAAACTTTGCGCCCTTAGCGAGCTTTGCAAGAAAGAAGTTACTTCTACGCAAAAATACCGCGAAGCGGGACACACAGCTTTTTACGAAGTCGTCGGCCTCGTCTTCCATCTCCTGTGAAACCATGCCCATTGGTCCGGATATCTGCGAATGATCCTTTCATAGGCGTCCGAACATTTCTGAACGTTTGCAATGAGATCGGCATCAACATCGCCGGTGTCCACCAGTTCTACGGGGTCGAGGCACTCTATCGTGTATGTAAGGTCCGGTAGAAGATACATGAAAATGGGTATGATGGGTATGTCAAACCGTTTGGCAAGAAGGATGGGCCCCACCGGAGTATGGGCTTTTTGCCCGAAAAAATCCACGAACACCCCGCGCACTTTCGTGTCCTGGTCGATGAGAATCCCCAGGGCATATCCCTTTTTGAGGGCCTTTAATATCTCACGGGTCGATTTCCCACGGGGGATATTGTAATAACCGGCATTGTTACGCATGTCTGAAATCAACCGGTCCATGGCCGGGTTGGACGAGGCCCGGCTCACGACCACAAGGGGATATCCGAGCGCCGCCATGTATGCGCCCATGAGTTCCCAGTTACCGAAGTGACCCGTCAGAAATATAATGCCCTTCCCTTTTGCGCGCGCCTCTTCTACGACGCTTAAATCCTTCACGGATATATAGCGCTCCATCCCCGCTTTTATGTAATCCGGAATCCGCATGGTATCGACGGCAACGGTCGCAAAATGCAGGAATACATTTCTGGCGATTTTTCGTATCTCAATCGGAGTTTTTTCTTTTCCAAGGGCCATAGACAGATGATTGATTGTGTTTTTCCGGTGTTTTGTATTCAAGGCGTAGTAAACCCGCGCCAGAAACCTTGCAATGGCGATACCTGTCTTACGTGGCAATATGCAAAAAAAACGCATGACGCATAGAACCGCAAAATAATTTCTGGCATCCCTGATTCTGCGTCTGTGGTTTGTTGCTTTCATTTCACACGTCCTCTTTAGATCCGGTCATTTATTATTTCAGGTGTTGCCGCAAATGAACCTGTGGAAACTGAAATATCATATTTTATCGGCATTGAAAACGGCTTTATCCCTTTTCAGGATCATGGTAGTATTGATGATGTCTAAATGAAACGTATGGAGGAAAACACGAATGCAACAAAGCATAATCATCGGGGTGATGGGTGGAGCGGACCCAGGCCCTGAAGTCGAGGCCGCAGCCCTGGATATGGGCAGGCTTATCGCAAATCAGGGATGGATATTGTTAAACGGGGGAAGAAACGTAGGCGTCATGGCGGCCTCGGCCCGGGGGGCCGCTGAAAAAGGAGGAATCACGGTGGGCATCCTTCCCGGAGAAACATCCACCGGCGCCTGCAAACACATCGCCATTTCCATCCTTACCGGGATGGGGATGGCGAGGAACTGCATTAATGTACTGTCATCAACGGTCGTGGTCGCCTTTCCGGGCGGGGCCGGCACGATCTCCGAAATCGCACTTGCCCTTAAATATGACCGCCCGGTAATCCTGGTCGGATTTGACCCGGGCGGGCTCTTTTTATCCTACAAAGCGGCCGGCCGCCTGTTTACGGTGAAATCACCGGAGCAGGCCATTGTGAGGATACAGACAATTCTTTCCTCTGGCGATATGTGAGTTGGTCCCCAACAATCATCCGACCGCAGACAGTGCCTGTTCGATATCCTCCAGGATATCGTCAATATTTTCGATGCCTATGGAAAGCCTTATAAAATCGTCCGGCGCGCCGGCAGCTGTTAATTCCTCGGGTGAAAGCTGGGAATGGGTGGTGGAGGCCGGATGGATGGCGAGGCTCTTGGCATCCCCGATATTTGCAAGGTGAGAAAAGAGCTTCAGGTTGTTTATAAACGACTTTCCGGCTTCCATTCCCCCCTTTATACCGAATCCCACAAGTGCGCCGAAACCCTTGTCCAGGTATTTACGGGCAAGATCGTGGGTTGGATGGGAAGGCAGGCCGGGATAGGTGGCCCAATCCACCTTTTCATGCGCTTCAAGGTATTTGGCAACGACCATGGCGTTGGCGCAATGCCGCTCCATCCTGAGTGGCAGTGTTTCCAGGCCCTGCAGGATGAGAAAACTGTTAAATGGGGAGAGGCAGGCGCCCATGTCCCGCAAAAGGATGGTACGGGCACGGATGATATAGGCAGCCCTTCCAATGGCCTGGCTCCAGACCACCCCGCCGTATGATGGGTCCGGCTCGGTGAACATGGGAAATTTCTTCGATGCCGCCCAGTCGAAGCGGCCCTTTTCCACTATGGCGCCGCCAATGGAGTTACCGTGACCGCCGCAAAACTTGGTGAGCGAATGCACCACCACATCCGCGCCTGAATCGAAGGGCCTGCACAGAGCCGGCGTGGCGCAGGTATTGTCGATTATCAGGGGAATATTCGCATCATGTGCGATTTTTGAAATTTGCCCGATATCCGGAACATCCAAACCCGGGTTGCCTATGGTTTCAATGAAAATGCAACGGGTTCTGTCATTTATCGCGTTTTTAAACGCCTGTTGATCAGAGACGTTCACGAATATGGTTTCAATGCCGTATTGAGGCAGGGTGTGATGGAAAAGATTATAGGTCCCGCCGTACAGGGCGGACGCCGAGACGATGTTGTCCCCGGGCCTGCATATATTAATGACTGCATAGGTTACCGCACTCGAACCGGAACTGGTTGCCAATGCACCGACTCCGTCCTCCAGGTGCATGAGCCGTTTTTCGAGAACATCGGTGGTCGGGTTCATGATCCTGGTGTAGATGTTCCCCGTGGCTTCGGGTTTGAAATCGCCCGGCCTCAGGCCCTCTTCATCCAGATTTAGCCTGGGCGCCCAGACCTCGGGTTTGAGCGAAAAAAGCCCGGCTGCGTCATTGGTATCCTCAAACGCATAGCTCGTTGTCTGGTAAATGGGCACCGCCACGCTGCGGGTTGCGGGATCGGGGATCTGCCCGGCGTGAAGACATTTGGTTTCAAATCGGTGTTTCTTTGACATATAAAGGCTCCTTTGTCTATGCCTGCGCAAACATATCCGTGCTGAGATACCTCTCGCCGGTGCTGGGAAGAATTACTACGATACGCTTGCCAGCGGATTCAGGCCTACGCGCCAATTCCAGTGCGGCCCGAACTGCGGCTCCGGACGAAATCCCGCACAAAAGCCCCTCGGACTTTGCCAGAAGCCGTCCGGTTTCAAAGGCTTCGTCATTACCGACACAAATCACCTCGTCAATAATGGACGTATCCAGCACGGACGGCACGAAACCGGCCCCGATCCCCTGAATCTTGTGAGGCCCGGGTTTTCCGCCGGAAAGAATCGGCGAGTCCTCAGGCTCCACGGCGACGGCATAAAAGTCCGGTTTTCTTTTTTTTATCACCTGGGCAACACCGGTAATGGTTCCTCCGGTGCCAACACCCGACACAAAGATATCTATCTTACCGTTGGTTGCGGCCCAAATCTCCTCGGCCGTTGTTTGCCGGTGAATTTCAGGATTGGCCGGATTTTCAAACTGGTTGGGCATGAACGCATCGTCCGCGTTTTTTGCTATTTTTTCAGCCTCGTTGATCGCTCCTTTCATCCCCTCTGCGCCGGGGGTAAGGACAAGCTCGGCGCCGAGATGTGAAAGGAGCTTTCGACGTTCAATACTCATGGTATCAGGCATGGTCAGGCAGAGGCGATACCCCTTAACCGCGCAGACAAAGGCAAGGGAAATACCGGTATTCCCGGAGGTGGGCTCGACGATAAGGGTCTGTCGCCCGATGCGGCCGTCTTTTTCCCCTGCATTAATCATGGCAGCGCCGATCCGGTCTTTTACACTGCCCAATGGATTGAAAAATTCCAGCTTTGCATAAACCTCCGCCGGCAGTCCTTCCGCGATCCGGTTCAGACGGACAAGTGGCGTTTTCCCGATGGTTTCAGTGATGTTTGTAAATAATTCCATTACAGGCCTCCTTTTTTGCGGGTTAGTATAAAACCTGTTGCGCTGCGCTTTATTAAGCTCAACCAGTTTCATCCTGTTTTCTCCGCAGAACATATTCAAGGACTGGCTGTTTTCACGCGCGGAGGTTGTACTACTATGTATCATATGGAAAGTAAAGCGTCTTTTTCACGCACCGACAATTCCTGAGGCGGGATGTTCTGTTTCCATCTCCATCCGGGCCTTCCATGTGAGCCTGTCAACCGGTTAAATCAGGAAAGGCGTGATTTAAAATCATCATATCCGAATTTACGAACAAGCGCCAGTCCGTTTTCAACGGAATCCCAGCGGTAGATTGAAGGAAGGTTGATGCCATTAAAGGTGTTGGTCTTGACCATGGTGTAGTGGGCCATGTCGGTAAATACGATGCGGGACCCCGTTTGAAGCGGAATGTCAAAGGAATAATCACCGATGATGTCTCCTGAAAGGCAGGTCGGGCCTGCAATCGTGTATGCATGGGCCTTGTCTCCGGCACTCCCGGCACCTATGATGTCCGGCCTGTACGGCATTTCAAGCACATCCGGCATATGCGTGGCGGCGGACGCGTCAATGATGGCGGTCGGTCGCTCATTTGTCACGATATCGAGTACGCTCGCCACCAGAAACCCGGCGTTTAAGACCACGGCTTCGCCCGGTTCAAGGTAAACGGTAACCCCGTATTTTTCACGCATCCGCGATATGATGCAACAGAGCCTGTCCAGATCATATCCGGGCCGGGTGATATGGTGCCCTCCCCCCAGATTGACCCAGGACATGTCGTAAAGATACGGAGAAAACCCGCGCTCAAATGCATCCAGAACCCGCTCCAGGGCATCTGCACCCTGCTCGCAAAGGGCGTGAAAATGGAGACCGGATATCCCTTTCAGCGATTTTCCGGCTAAGTCTTTTGCCCGCACCCCCAGCCGTGAGCCGGGCGCGCAGGGATCGTAAATGGCGGCCGGAGCCGCCGAGCATTCGGGGTTGATTCTGAGGCCGCATGAAACCGGTTTTTTCGATGCAGCGACCCTTGGCCCAAACCTTTCCAGCATGGAAAACGAGTTAAATACGATGTAATCGGAATACTGGAGGATATCATCAAATTCAGAATCCTTGAAAGCAGGGGCAAAGGTATGGACCTCGCCCCCGAATTCCTCGCGTCCCAACCGGGCCTCGTGGGCCGAGCTTGCACAAACCCCGTGCAGGGCATCGCGCATGTCGGCAAATACATTAAACATGGAAAATGCCTTGAGAGCCAGGAGAATCCGGCACCCGGTCCGCTTTGTCAAACCCGAAAGTATTTCAAGATTCGCCCGCAACCGGGCCATATCCAGCACAAAACAAGGCGTATGGAGCCTTTGGAGGTCAAATGTCAGAGAATCTTCTCGTTCCATGGGAGTCCGTACCGGTTAAGTGCGTCCATGAACGGCGAAGGATCAAACTGCTCCATGTTCCAGACCCCGGGCCTGTGCCATTTGCCGGTCTTCATGAGCATGGCCCCGATCATGGCCGGAACGCCGGTGGTATAAGATACAGCCTGAGCCCCGACCTCGGCAAACGCTGCCTGGTGATCGCAGGTATTGTAGATATATACGGTCTTGTCAGCCCCCCCTTTTTTGCCGGAAATCAGGCACCCTATGCAGGTCTTTCCTTTTGTGACCGGTCCGAGGCTTGCGGGATCAGGAAGAAGTGCCTTTAAAAACTTCAGGGGAACGATTTTCCTTCCCTCGTACAGCACGGGATCGATACTTGTCATGCCCACGTTTTTAAGGACCTTAAGGTGGTTAAGATACGAATCCGAAAAAGTCATCCAAAACTTGGCCCGACGTATGCCCGGTATGTGTCGGACCAGGGATTCGAGTTCCTCGTGATACATGAGATAGATCTGCCTTTCGCCTATCCCTTCGGGAAAATCATAGGTGTCGTACACGGAGAGGGGATCGGTCTCTATCCATTTACCGGCTTCGTAGTATTTCCCTCTGCCGCTTACCTCCCGGATATTTATCTCCGGGTTGAAATTGGTGGCAAACGGGTGTCCGTGATCGCCCGTGTTGCAGTCTATGATGTCGATGGTTTCTATGGTATCGAGATGCTTGTGCAGCGCCCACGCACAAAATACGTTTGTAACCCCGGGATCAAAGCCGCTCCCCAGAAGCGCCATGATTCCTTTTTCCTTAAAACGCATGTCATAGGCCCATTGCCAGGCATAACAGAACCGTGCCTCGTCGGGCGGTTCATAATTGGCCGTGTCGACATAATCGACCCCGGTCTCAAGGCATGCATCCATTATATTAAGGTCCTGATAAGGAAGGGCCACGTTAATAAGAACATCCGGTCCGAAGTCGTAAATAAGGCGCACAAGCGCCTCGACATTATCCGCATCAACCCGTGCCGTTGTAATCTCGCGGTCCAGCTCGGATGCGATCTTTTCACACTTTTCAATCGTTCTGCTGGCAAGGCAGATTTCGGGAAATACCTCCGAAGCCTGAGCGCACTTATGCGTGACCACCCGACCCACGCCGCCTGCCCCTATGATGAGAACCTTAGCCATGGCGATGTTCCTCCTTAACCATATAAAATAATGCGTTCATGCCTGCAGGATATATTTTATAAACATATCCTGTTTCTTCTTTTTTGTCGATGCCATATTTTCTTTAGTGGATATTCAGGCTTTAAATAAAAGCACAGGCCTGATATGGTGTCGGCACTATTACTTACCCGAAAATACGATGACTTTTTTCAAGCATAGCCGCACATATAAAGGAGACCCCATGAAGACCCGAATGACCGAGCTCTTCGAAATAGACTACCCCATCCAGTGCGGAGGCATGCTCTGGATTGCAACCCCGGAACTGGCGGCCGCCATAAGCAATGCGGGAGCGCTCGGCAACCTCACCTCCGGAAACTACGATTCCGCCGAAGACCTTGCTGCTGCAATTGATAAGACCCGGGAGCTTACATCCCGGCCGTTTATCGTCAATATTACGACAATGCCTTCCATCCGCCTGTCCACCGATCTTCTGATGAATTTTTTTTCGGTTTGCTGCGAAAAAAAAGTAACGGCCATCGAGATCGCCGGTGCCCCGGTTGACACCTTTCTGGGGCGTGATTTTCTTCCCATGGCAAAAGACGCCGGCGTAAAGGTGGTGCACAAGGTCGGGACCGTAAAACACGCGGTTCATGCACAAAGGGTGGGGTACGATGCCGTAATCATTGCCGGGTTTGAAGAAGGCGGATTTCCCCATAAGGATAATGTTTCAACCATGGTGCTCGTTCCAAAGGCCCGCGAAGCAGTCTCCATCCCGGTCATGG
>JAADHK010000048.1 GCA_013151835.1 Deltaproteobacteria bacterium | reverse complement strand
TGTATGCCTCCGCTTTCGCGACACCACTACGCCTTGTATATGGAACTTTCTACTTAGCCATCGTAACCGGGTTGTCTGACTTTTTACGAGTCCGTCAAATTTAATATTGAACATCGAACGTCCAACGTCGAATTTTGAATAAGGTATTCCGCCTGTTTTTATAAATTATAAACTGGTAGAGTGGAACGATTTCATCATTCAATGTTCGAGGTTGGACGTTCAAAAAATGCTTTACTCTGCCGCCCTTGAGTATATTTATTGTTACCCTGATTTGAACCAGGCCATCCGAAAACATTCATTATTCCTGGTTCGACATTCGACATTCACATTTTGCATCCTGGTTCATCATGGGATTGGGACTGGTATCTGATATGGACACTCATCCCGTCATACCGGACAAGCTCTATTTCAAAATCAGGGAGGTCTCTTCCATCACCGGCCTTGCCTCATATGTCCTGAGGTTCTGGGAGACTGAATTTCCCGAGATATCCCCCAAGCGAACCGAAAGTTCCCAGCGTCTTTACCGAAAAAAAGACATCGAAACCATCCTTGCCATCAAACAGCTTCTCTATGATAAGAAATTCACCATTGAAGGCGCCAGAAAACACCTCCGGCTCACCGGCAGGAAAAAAAGGCGGGCTGACGCAGCCGCGCCTCCCGCATCCGTCGTTCCGGACTTAATGGTTGAAATTAAAAGAGACTTGCACGAAATACTCCAGATACTGGAGGCCGGAGGGCCGGAGCAGGGATAATCGACCCCTCCCCAATACCCGATACCCATAATTTTTGTTATTGACATTATTTTTTTTATTCTATATCTATTTCCGTGCTCAAAGTGCGGGCATAGCTCAGCTGGTAGAGTACAAGCTTCCCAAGCTTGGTGTCGCGAGTTCGAATCTCGTTGCCCGCTCCATTTTTCGTAACACCCGGAACGGTGGCGGAAGATGCGGATAACAAGATAACAAACGGCTAAAAATGAATGGCTTATCAAAACGGGCAAATTGCCCGTTTTTTATTTGTTTTTTTGTGACCATTAACCTGAATCCGGACCGGTTCGGGAAAGATGTTATGTTTAATGAGATCAGGAGGTAAAAAAAAGCATCGGGCAGGCCCGGGGAGAAAAAATAGTGGAATAAAAACCGAAGCGCTTGTTCCGGCCGGAGAAGTGATAAGCCGGGCATGGGAACTGGCCGAACCGCTTTGCGCCGCTGAAGCGCTCGATCTTATCCACATTGAATATCTGCGCGAGCAGGCCGGATGGGTTCTCAGGGTATATATCGAAAAGCCCGGAGGAGTCACGATAAATGATTGCACGGCGGTCAGCCGCCAGCTCGGTGACCTTCTGGATATAAAATTTGATTCAAAAATTGCCTACATCCTCGAGGTTTCGTCCCCGGGGCCGAAAAGGCCGGTTTCACGGCTTTCGGATTTTGAAAAGTTGAAGGGAGAAACTGCCAGGATAAGGACCGGATGCGCCATTTGCGGCAGAAAAAATTTTACGGGGGAACTGATGGGGACGCTTGACGACATGGTATTATTAAGGCTTGATTGTGAGACCATATTCATACCTCATCGGGAAATTTCAAAGGCGAGACTGGTCAATAAATACGGAGACGATAAATGCTGATCACCGATATGAAACGCGTCATAGAGCAGGTCAGTCGTGACAGGAATATTGATTTCAACGTCCTGGTCAAGGCACTTGAAGAAGCGTTGAGGTCTGCGGTTAAAAAAAAGTTTGGCGACAGAATTGATATAGAAATTCAGTATAATGAAGATACAGGTGAACTGGAAGTCTTTCAGTTTAAAGACGTTGTGGAAACGATCGTCGACCCTGATTTCGAAATCAACATCGCCCAGGGACGCAAACTGGACCCGGAGTGTGTTGTGGGCGACAGTCTGGGCGCCAAGATGGATACGACCACCTTCGGCCGGATCGCAGCACAATCCGCCAAGCAGGTTATCATACAAAAATTAAAGGCTGCGGAAAGAACCTCGGTATACAACAACTTTATTGCCCGTAAAGGAGAGATAATAAACGGGATCGTGCAGAGGGCAACCCGGACTGAAGTCATAGTCAACCTTGGCCAGGCCGAGGGGGTACTCCCGAGAAAGGAACAGATACCCACGGAAAACTACCGCAGGGGAGACCGGGTCCGTGCCCTGATAATGAAGGTGGAGGAAGAGGGGCGGGGTCCGCAGGTCGTATTATCCCGCAGTCATCCGGATTTTCTCATAAGACTGTTTGAAACAGAGGTCCCTGAAATCAATGAAGGAATTGTATCCATCGTCATCTCGGCCCGTGAAGCCGGATTCAGGGGAAAGGTGGCTGTCCGCTCGAACGATATGGATATCGATCCGGTGGGTGCATGCGTGGGCGTCAAGGGGAGCCGCGTACAAAGTGTGGTGAATGAATTAAGAGGAGAAAAAATAGATATCATCCCCTGGCACATGGACCCGGCCAAATTTGTGTGCAATGCCCTTGCGCCGGCGGATATCGCCCGTGTTGTAATTGATGAGGTCAATCATACCATGGAGGTTATCGTTCCGGACGACTCCCTGGCAGTGGCAATCGGGAAACAGGGCCAGAACGTCCGGCTGGCATCGAAAATGACCGGCTGGCGACTCGATGTCATCGGTGAAACCGATTATAATAAAAACCTGGAATCGGGTTTTTCATCTCTCGTGTCTCTGCCCGACATGACGGAAGAGCAGGCAAAACGCCTGTTTGACAAGGGTTATTTTTCAATCTCGGATCTTTGCAGGGCCGATCCGGAAGAGATTGCCGCCGAACTTGATATTGATGAAGAAAACGCATCAAAATATATCGAGGCAGCCGGCCTTGCGGTTAAAGAGGCCAGGCAAAAACCCGCTCAACCGGAACCCGTGGAAGAAGAACAGGTTAAAGAAGACAATTCGAATAAAAACGATATTAATGAAGAATCTCCGGAAAAAGATCCGCCCGAATCCGAGCCTTTGGATGCAAAGGTTCTTTCCGGCGACAACGATAGCATAGACTCTACTCCGGCTGAAGACGCCGCCGGTGACGAAAACGAGAAAAATATCAGTGATCCGGGTAAATAGGGACGGCGCAAGGATAACGATTGCAGGCCCGGGATAACCGGCAACCCAGGCGGTTCCCGCCATTGATATTTACGGGCTGGAGACAGACATTAACAGCCCGAGCATAAGGGGGATGGATGGCAAAACAAAGAGTATATGAAGTTGCCAGAAAACTGAACATGGAAAACAGTGACCTGCTGGATAAACTCCAGACCATGGGCATAGACGTCAGTTCGCATGCCAATTCCATAGATGATGATGTCGTCGAAAGGGTACGGGAAGAGCTGTTCGGCAAGCCGGCTCCGGCCGAAGTCGTCGAAGAAACCCGTGTAAAAAGCACGGTGATCCGAAGGCGGCGAAAACCCCGGGCCAAGCCCGATACGGATGCCGCGCTACCGGCGGAGACCGCAACCGAAGAAACCCCCGATAAAACCGATGAAACAGTAAAAAAGGCCGGTTCGGAAAAAGAGGCGGATGAAACAGCCAAAGAGACTGCCCTAAAATCTGCTAAAACCGCTGAAGCAGCGCCCGTTGAAGACTCCATTGAGGTAGCCGGAGAAGAAGAAAAAGATGGGCAAGAAGCTCCTGACATCGAACAAGAAACCGAGCATGAGGTTGAGATACAGCCACCTCCCGTTAAGAAGGCTAAAAAGAGTAAGAAGGCCTTGGCGGATACCGACAAATCCCCTGAAACGGCAGATGATGAAAAACCGGCAGCCCCTGTAAAAAAACGTAAAAAAAAGGGCACCGCAGCAAAGATTATCAGCCTTCCGGAAAAACCGGTCGAGCCAATTAAGCCGGTCAAAACCAGAAAGCCGGTCAAAGCCAGAAAGCCGGCTACTCCGGGTCCGGCCCGGTACCCAAAAACAGCTCCTGCAGCCCCTGTTCAACCGGCAGCTCCGCCGGTTTTCGACAGGAAAAAAGGTAAAAAGAAAAAAGGGGGCGTGCCTGCGGTTGAAGAGAACGAAACGCTGAAGAAGGGCGTAAAGAAAAGAAGCTTCCGCCGCAAGGAGATCGTAGAAGGCAATGCCCTGTATGATCGCAAGGGCCGTTCACGCAAGGGTCGAAAAAAATCAAAGGCTACAAAACACCCGTCGGAACATTCGACCCAGATTACGATACCCAAGGCCATAAAACGAAGGATCAAGATGGATGAAACCATTGTCCTGTCGGACTTTGCAAAGCGGATGGGTATAAAATCCAACGAATTGATCGCAAAACTCATGGGCATGGGTATGATGGTCACCGTGAACCAGACCATAGATTTGGACACTGCGGTACTCCTGGCCGCCGAGTTCCAGTTCGAGGTGGAACGGGCATCATTCGAGGAAGAGGCCATAATCAAAACTGAAATTGACAGCCCGGAACAGCTTATTTTCCGACCCCCGGTTGTTACCATTATGGGCCACGTGGATCATGGCAAGACATCGCTTCTGGATGCCATCAGGCACTCAAAAATTACTTCAAGGGAAGCTGGCGGGATTACCCAGCACATCGGCGCCTATCACGTTACCCTGGACAGGGGTGAGATTGTCTTTCTCGATACGCCCGGCCATGAAGCATTCACTGCAATGCGGGCAAGGGGCGCACAGGTCACGGACATCGTCATCCTGGTTGTTGCCGCCGATGACGGGGTCATGCCCCAGACCATAGAGGCTATAAACCATTCAAAGTCCGCCGGGGTTCCCATTATCGTCGCCGTAAACAAGATTGACAAACCCGACGCAGAACCGGAGCGGGTAAAACGCGAACTCGCGGAAAAAGGGCTCGCAGCAGAGGATTGGGGTGGCGACGCTATATTTGTAAATGTTTCCGCAAAGGCAAAAACCGGCATCAACGAGTTGCTGGACATGATCATCCTCCAGGCCGAACTCCTCGAATTAAAAGCCAACCCCGACAAGCATGCCCGAGGGTATATAATAGAATCGAGAATGGACACCGGCCGCGGCCCGGTTGCCACAGTCCTCATAACCGAAGGGACGCTTCATGCGGGGGAGGCAGTCGTTTCCGGTATGCATCACGGGAAGATACGCGCCATGTTCGACGACCGTGGAGAGCCGGTTGATAAAGCGACCCCGTCCCTTCCAGTGGAAATAATAGGGCTTTCAGGAGTTCCCCTGGCCGGGGACGAATTTATCGCCGTTGCCGAGGAAAAAGACGCAAAACAGGTAAGCGCTCACCGTATTCAGAAACAGCGTTCCCTTGAGCTCGCGAAAACGAGCCGTTTGAGCCTTGACAAACTCTATGAACAGCTGCAGGAAGGGGTCGTCAAGGATCTTAATCTGGTCATCAAGGCCGATGTCCAAGGTTCCATAGAGGCCTTGAGGGATTCTCTGACGAGGCTTACCACCGACGAAGTAAAAGTCAACATCGTACATGAAGCCACCGGCACCATACACGAATCCGACATCTCACTTGCCGCCGTATCGAACGCGATTATTATCGGCTTTAATGTCCGGCCGTCCGGCAAGGTCGCCCGGCAGGCGGAGGAAGAAAACGTTGATATCAGGTACTACAATGTTATCTACAATACGATCAAGGAAGTAAAAAACGCCATGGTGGGACTCATGGACTCAAGGTACGATGAAAAGGTCCTTGGCCGTGCCGAAGTCCGCCAGGTCTTCACCGTACCGAATATCGGCGCGATCGCCGGCAGCTACGTTATGGATGGAAAAATACAGCGGGGTCAGCCCATACGGCTCTTACGGGACGGCGTGATTGTTTTCGAGGGCAAAATAGACTCATTGCGCAGGTTCAAGGATGATGTAAAGGAAGTGGCCCAGAACTATGAATGCGGTATCGGGATTGCAAATTTCAACGACATCAAGACCGGCGATGTCATAGAATGCTTTTACCTGGTCGAGGTTAAGCCGGTATATGAATAACACGGCTTCGTAAAAAGTCCGTCTGCGGCGTTGCACTCGCCGTGAAAGGGCTCAACGTACAAAAAGTACGCCTCCGCTCTTTCCCGACTCGTGCGCCTTGCATACGGAGCTTTTTACAAAGCCTTAGAAGATAATCGTGAACGGATACAATAAATCATGGTGCTTGGTTACGGCAAGATCACATTTAAGCTCCACGATTGCCATTCCTTAAAGGAGAAACGGAAAATCGTTAAATCGA
Source organism: Deltaproteobacteria bacterium (assembly GCA_013151835.1). Classification (GTDB taxonomy): domain Bacteria; phylum Desulfobacterota; class Desulfobacteria; order Desulfobacterales; family Desulfosalsimonadaceae; genus JAADHK01. The sequence goes on along the minus strand of JAADHK010000048.1, from coordinate 37,716 downwards.
TCGTTTCGAAGACGAAAAACCGGTTCAACGCCTCTGTTGCCGAGGTGGCCTTAAACGACATACACGATCGCGCCCAAATCGGATTTTCCATGACGGGAAACGACCGGAGAAAGATGGATTCCGGCATTGACGGGCTGATGCGCTTTGTCGAAAGCATAGGCTTGGCCGAGATTATCGGTGAAGAAACGGAAATTTTAAATATATGAAACCATACACCCGAGCAGACCGGGTAAGCGGGCTTATCCAGGAAACGCTGGCCGATATCCTGCGTAAATCCATAAAAGATCCCAGGCTCGCTTCGGTCTTGATCACGAAGATCAGGATGACCGCCGACCTGAAGCTGGCCAAGATTTACTATGTAACCGCCGGCCAGGTCGCCGACAGGGAAAGCACTGCCGAAGGATTTAAAAAAGCATCGGGATTCATCCGCCGCGCCCTTGGCAAGGAGCTTGATCTGCGCTACATACCCGATCTTCATTTTTTGTACGATGCTTCAATAGATTACGGTATTCATATGAATCAGATTTTGAGCCAATTAGATCATGAGTCGTAAACAGATTATAAATCAACTGAAAAAAAGCCGACGGGTTTTGCTTTGCTCGCATATTCACCCGGACGGAGATGCCATAGGGTCTTTGATCGGAATGGGGCTTGCGCTTAAGGAAATGGGAAAAGATATATGGATTTACAACGAAAGCCCCGTGCCTGCCATATATCACTTCCTGCCGTCCATTCACAGGATCAAGCATCACCCCGGAGAAATCGGAACCTATGATACCGTTGTTGTCATGGATTGTTCCGATCTTCACAGGATAGGCGATGCAGCCGGCGCCGTGAACCGCATACCGATAATCATCAACATTGATCATCACATCACCAATACCCGGTTCGGCAGTTTCCAGCTCATTGACCCGGACGCATCAGCGTCTGCGGAAATCGTCTTTCGACTCATAAAGGCCATGAAAATTAAAATCACGCCCGCCATTGCCTATGCAATTTACACCGGGATCATGACCGACACTGGCTCGTTCAGGTTTGCCAATACAAACCCGGAGGCCTTCGATATCTGCCATGAAATGGTTCGATTGGGCGCGGACCCCCATAAGGTGGCGCATCATGTTTATGAAACCATATCCTTAAGCAGGATCAAGCTTTTGACAATGCTCTTTGATACAATCGAGCTTACCAAAAACAGCAATATGTCCATCATGACCCTGACCCAGAACATGCTTCGCGAGACCGGGACACGCATACAGGATGTTAACGGACTGATAAATTATGCTAAAGCAATTGAGAACGTCAAAGTCGCGGCTTTGCTTTATGAACGGGCAAAGGAAAAAAGCCGTTTAATCGATGAGAGTCATTTCCATATAAGCCTCAGGTCCGACGGCTCTGTGGATGTGGCGAAGATTGCCGCTTCCTTTGGGGGCGGCGGCCATACCCGTGCGGCCGGGTTTGATATCCAGGGATCCCTGCCCGCGCTCAAAAAGGAATTGTACGAACTTTCGGATCGGCTTTAGGAGTGCCGTGAATATTTCTCCAAAAATACACGGCAAGGCTGTGCAAGATGAAAATTTATGCGGGTTTATCGTTGTTAACAAACCGGCGGGCATGACTTCGGCCAAAGTGGTAAACCGGCTGAAACATCTGCCGGGCGTCCACAAGGCAGGACACACCGGAACTCTCGACCCCTTCGCCACGGGGGTGATGGTCTGCCCTGTTAACCGGGCAACGCGACTTTCCCGCTTCTTCCTCCACGGGTCCAAGACCTACAAGGCAAAAATGGTGCTGGGCATTGAAACGGATTCCCAAGACTATACCGGAAAGGTATTGAAATCAAGCCCGGTGGAGGATATAGCCATTGACAGGATAGAAGCGGCTTTTATGGCTTTTACGGGTACAACCGAACAGGTGCCCCCTGCATTTTCGGCCCTCAAGCACAAAGGTGTGCCGTTATACCGTTATGCAAGGGCCGGAAACCCGATAGAAAAGCCCGCAAGGCAAATCCTCATCTCGTCTTTGGAGATACTCGATATCCGGCTGCCGGAAATCGAATTTTGCGTGACTTGTTCGGCCGGCACCTATATAAGAACGCTGAGCGCCGACATAGGCAAAAAACTAGGCTGCGGTGCACACCTGGCCGGACTCATACGGACCCGGGCTTGCGGCTTCACCCTTGATGAGGCATTAAGCCTTGATGAACTGTGCGAAATTGACTCCGCCGACCGGTTGCACGGCCTGGTAGTTCCCATGGCTAATGCGCTTTTTAGCATGCCGGCATGCATTGCAGGCCGTGATGCAGAGGAAAAGATCGCCTTTGGCGTGCCCATTACGCCTGCGGATATCAAGCCACTCGAATCGGAGGTGACCAGCCCGTATATCAAGGTCATTGACGGACAAAACCGGCTGCTTGCCGTTATAGAGCCGGTTGAAAATAAATTTGAATATCACTATTGTTGTGTCTTTCATTATGCACAAAGTTTGTGATATGCTGTTTTTAAACGACACCATCAAATTTAAAAATTTAAATATTTCTTGAAAGTTATTAAGATTAATAAAGGAGGATTGTTTTGAATATCGCCATCAACAAACTGGATACCATCGAGAAGTTCAAGCTCCATGACTCGGACACGGGTTCACCGGAAGTACAGATCGCTCTGTTGACCGAGAGGATACTCAGCCTGACCGAGCACTTGAAAATCCACAAAAAGGACCATCATTCCAGACGCGGTCTGCTCATGATGGTGGGGAAAAGGCGCAGGCTGTTAAACTACGTACGAAACAAGGACGTAAACCGCTACAGGGGCGTCATAAAGGCCCTGGGCCTCAGAAAATAGGAAAATAAAAAATGGAAACATGTTTTGAAACGGAAATCGGCGGCAGGATTCTGTCGCTTAAATCAGGCGGGATTGCCAAGCAGGCTTCAGGCTCCGTAGTTGTTCAGTACGGAGAAACAATCGTGCTGGTGACGGCCGTGGCCGCAAAAGACCCCAAACCGGATATCTCCTTTCTCCCCCTTTCGGTGGAGTATCAGGAAAAAATCTACGCGGCCGGCAGGATTCCGGGCAACTATTTCAGGCGTGAAATAGGGCGTCCGAGCGAAAAAGAAACTCTTACAGCCCGGCTCACCGACCGTCCCATACGCCCCCTGTTCCCCAAGGGATACAATCATGAAATACAAATCATTGCCACGGTCCTTTCCATGGACAAGGAGAACGACCCGGACATTTTAGCCATGATCGGCGCATCGGCGGCATTGGAGATATCGGATATCCCGTTTGACGGTCCCATCGCAAGCGTACGCGTGGGCAGGATCGACGGAGAACTGGTCATCAATCCTACCATAGAACAAACCGCAGCATCCGATATCAACATAATCATTGCCGGCTCTAAAACAGGCATCACCATGGTTGAAGGCGGCGGAGACATCGTGTCGGAAAGCGAAATGATCGAAGCCATCTTTTTCGGCCATGAACAGATGCAGGCGATTATCGAAATCGGAGAAAAGCTTACCGCAGCCGTCGGTAAACCCAAACATGAATTCATATCGCCGAAACCGGACCAGGCGCTCGTGGATCGACTGACCCCCGAGGCCGTGGAAAAATTCCCGGCGGCCCTCGCAATTACCGACAAGCTCGAACGAAAAGCGGCGGTTTCCGCCGTAAAGGCCGAAATATTCGCGGGCCTTGGCGAGGAATTTTCCGAGCGAAAAAAGGAAGTTTCCGAGATATTGGGCGGTATCCAAAAAGATATCTGCCGTAAGATGATTTTAGACGATGAAAAGCGGATCGACAACCGCCGCCTTGACGAAGTCAGGCCCATATCATGTCAGGTCGGCCTTCTTCCCAGAACACATGGAAGCGCCCTTTTTACCCGAGGTGAAACCCAGGTATTGTCGGTTCTTGCACTAGGTTCCGGACGGGATGACCAGAGGATTGAAACCCTGAACGGCATGGAAACCCGGGCATTCATGTTGCACTACAATTTCCCGCCATATTCCGTTGCCGAAACCAAGCGCGTGGGAGGTCCGAGCCGCAGGGACATCGGACACGGAGCCCTGGCCAGGCGGGCAATTACAAGAATCCTTCCCAAGGAGGGCTTTGACTACACCATCCGTCTTGTGGCTGAAGTCCTGGAATCGAACGGCTCGTCTTCCATGGGAACGGTATGCTCGTCGAGTATGGCGCTCATGGACGGCGGCGTCCCGGTTTCGGCCCCGGTTTCAGGCATTGCCATGGGGCTCATCAGCGATGGTGAACGGATAAAAATCCTGTCCGACATCCTGGGTGATGAAGACCATTTTGGAGACATGGATTTCAAGGTTGCGGGCACTAAAGACGGAATATCCGCACTTCAGATGGATATCAAGATAAAGGAATTGTCCAGGGAGATCATGGAAAAGGCCCTGGACCAGGCAAAGGTAGGACGCCTTCATATTCTGGAAAAAATGGCCGCCGCCATCAGCATGCCGAAAAAAGAACTCTCCAAATATGCCCCCAGCATCACCACCGTCCAGATCAGCCCGGACAAGATCGGTGATATCATTGGGCCGGGAGGAAAAAACATCCGCGCCATCCAGGCTGATACCAACACAGCAATCGAAATCGATGATACCGGGCTGGTCAAGATAACATCGAGTTCAAAGGAAGAGTGCGACGCCGCAGTTGAAATCGTAAAAGAGATCGGCACACCGCCCGAAATCGGCCAGATTATCGAAGGGACGGTCGTACGGATTACGGATTTCGGCGCATTTGTCCAGATCAAGCCCAAGACCGACGGCCTTGTTCACATATCGGAGCTTGCCAACTACAGGGTCAAGAGCGTCACCGATGTCGTCAAGGAAGGGGAGAAGCTGACGGTCAAGGTCATCGATATTTCAAGAGACGGCAAAATACGCCTGAGCCATAAGGCGACACTGGAAGGCGCTGATTCTTCGGATGGGCGTTCGGACGGACGGAGGCCGGACAACCACCGGAGTCATGACAGCAGGGGGCAGAACCGGAACCGTCCCGACAGGCCAAACAGGGATAAATAAATTTATGTCCGTTACCATTCAATGCCGCCGTGTACGGCCCGACAAGGATGCGGACATTCCTCTTCCCAGGTACATGAGCCTGCATGCGGCGGGGATGGACATTTGCGCGGCGGTAGAGAACCCGGTCATTATCAGCCCCGGAGAAATCCGGCTCATACCGACCGGGTTTGCGATTTGTCTCCCAACAGGCCACGAAGCCCAGATCAGGCCCAGGTCGGGCCTGGCGGTAAAACACGGCATTGGGCTCATCAACTCCCCCGGAACCATAGACGCCGACTTCAGGGGAGAGGTTAAAATAGCCCTCATAAATCACGGACCGGTCCCCTTTACCTGTAACAGGGGGGACAGGATCGCTCAAATGATTATCGGCAGAGTATCGAGTGCGGTAATCGTCGAGGTGGACCGCCTTGATGAATCAGAACGGGATACCGGCGGATTCGGGCATACCGGGATATGAGCGGGCGTACGCAAAAAAAAGCCGTTTCCCGCATGACCGAGGAAAACGGCAAATTCGCAGTCTGCGTACTTGCCAGCGGTTCTAAGGGAAATGCCATATACATGGAGGCCGGAGACACGGCCGTCCTGTTTGACGCAGGCCTTTCAGGAGTTGAGCTCGAACGGCGGATGAGGTCCAGGCTGATTGAGCCCGACCGTCTCAATGCCATAATCGTATCACACGAACATTCCGACCATATACGGGGGGTCGGGGTTCTGGCCAGAAGATACGACCTTCCGGTTTACACCACCGAGGGTACCCTGCGAGCCGCTGAAAAGCAGCTCGGCCGAATCGATTGCCTTCATCTGTTTGAATGCGGCAATATCTTTAACGTCAATGGCTTATCCATTCACCCCTTTTCCATCTCCCATGACGCCGAAGATCCGGCCGGGTTCATTGTTTCGGCAAACGGCACGAAGGTCGGCATTGCCACCGATCTCGGCATTGCGACCGGCATGGTTAAAACCCATCTTAAAACCTGCTCCATGCTCATCATAGAGGCCAACCACGATATCGAAATGCTTGAAAACGGCCCATACCCATGGCCCCTTAAGCAGCGGATCAAAAGCCGCTCCGGCCACCTTTCCAACGAATCCGCCAGGGACCTTGTCGCGGAAATTCTGCACGACGACCTTAAACATCTTGTTCTCGCCCATTTAAGCGAAACCAACAACACGCCGAAAAAAGCCCTGGCCGTGATTTCAAAAGCCGTTAACGGTCATGGGGCATCCATTACTGCTGCCACCCAGGGTGAATGCGGGCAGGTCTTTCGCCTGTAGGTTTAATTTACCCATAATAATTAGGTTGCCAATATACATCCTCTTTTCTATAATATATTCCATAAACATTATCTATCCGCCTAACCTGAAACATTGTTCGCCAAGATCTAACGGAGGGATATAATGAACGCTCCCATTGACATAAAGGTAATGTCCTGCGGCGACCTTTCCGATAATATCTTCTGTAATATCGGCCAGATACTTACTTCAACGCTTAATCCCAAGGAAGTGTTCAAGCGGGTCATGACGGTCATAGGGGATTATTTTTCACCCCGGAACTGGTCACTTTTACTCATGGAAACCAATACCGGCCGGCTGAAATTTGAAATCGCCATGGGTATCGACAACAAGAAGATAGACAATGTTTTTCTGGAAAAAGGGGAAGGGATCGCCGGCTGGGTGGCCCAGAACGGAAAACCCCTGGTGGTTCCGGACGTGACCTCAGATCCCCGGTTCAGCTCGCGGATGGACGAAATACTGGGATTTGCGACCCGCTCCGTAGTCTGCGTCCCTTTATTAAACGGAAGCAACCGGGTGGTGGGTGTCATTGAACTCATCAACCGCTTTCTCCCGCCCGGGGAAATGCCCGAATGCGGGGACCTGGACATCGGCGTATTTACGGAAACCGACATGGAAATCCTCGGCAGCATAGGGGTCTTTACCGGGATTGCCGCAGAAAACGCCTTTCTCCACCAGCGAGTTAAGGAACTGGCCATTATCGATCCCCTGACCGGCGTGTATAACCGTCACTATTTCAATGAAATTTTCGAACGCGAGGAAGAGAGGATCAGGCGCTACAGCTATCCTGTCTGCGTTCTCATGATGGATCTGGACGGCCTGAAGCAGATTAATGACATCCATGGTCATCTGGCCGGAGACAAGGCTTTGCGGACCATTGCGGATATTTTAAAATCGAGCATACGTGAATCCGATGTTTTGGCCCGGTTCGGGGGGGACGAGTTCGTCCTCCTCATGCCCCATTCGGACGAATCCAGAGGACTTCAGGTGGCGGCCCGTATTCAGGATATGATTAAAAAATGGAACATGAACTCCACCAGAAGCGATCCCAAGCTCGGGTTGAGCATCGGAGTCCACGCCGCAGGCCCGGACAACATGGATAACATGCTGATCAAGGCGGACCAGGAACTCTACAAGTATAAAAAATTTAAGAAAGACCCGGCGGGACTTACATCAGAAGAAGAGATGCGCCGGTATTTATGGGAAAATTTTCTTGAGGAAGGATCCGATGAAACCGACGAAACAACAGGCTTCGGGTAACCGGCCCGCCTCCTGTTTATGGCAAACTTTTCCTTGACTTTGCCGTGCAGCGGCATTTATCGTAAAAACAGCAATAAAGCGTTAGGGGTGCCGGAAACCGGCTGAGAACCCGAATGGGGGTGACCCTTAATACCTGATCAGGATAATGCCTGCGAAGGGAAACGGAAGACGATACACAACAGCGCTCACAGGCCGTTTTCCCGATTCGGGGGAACGGCCTTTTTTCGCGGCGAATTTGAGGGGCGCATAAATAATCATTCACCTGACCGAAGGTGCCCTGCCGCTAACCGAATGACAATCAAAACATATGGAGACACCCAATGACACAGCTCGAATCGGCCATCTCCGGCCGGATAACGGATGAGATGAAAATCGTTGCCGAATCCGAAAATATTGATCCAAAACGGCTGAAGGAAGAAATAGCTGCGGGCCGGGTGGTCATCCCGAAAAACATCGGTCACGCATTTACACCCAAAGGCGTCGGCAAGGGCCTTTGCACCAAGATAAATGCCAATATCGGGACATCACCCAGCCATTGCGATATAGACGAGGAGTTGAACAAACTTGATGTCGCGGTCAGCGCCGGTGCCGACGCGGTCATGGACCTTTCAACAGGCGGAGACCTTGACCGGACCCTGGCCGCCATACTGGATCATTCCCCGGTCATGATCGGAACGGTTCCCATTTACAAGGCCATGAGCCGGGTCTTATGTGCGAATCGGAAATGCCCGGAGATGACCGAAGCGGAATTGTTTTCCGAAATCGAGTCCCAGGGTAAAGCCGGCGTGGATTTCATAACGGTTCATTGCGGCATTACGCGCCACTCCATGAAAATCCTTGAATCCTGCGACCGGATGATGGGGATGGTGTCGCGGGGCGGGAGCCTGCTTGCCGAGTGGATCGTGGAAAACGATCAGGAAAATCCCTTGTATGAGAAATTCGACCGGCTGCTTGAAATCGCACGCGCCTATGACATGACGCTCTCCCTTGGCGACGGTCTCAGGCCGGGAAGTATTTTCGACGCCCAGGACAGGGCCCAGGTCACCGAACTCGTCATCCTCGGGGAACTCGCGGCGCGTTCGCGGGCAGCCGGGGTTCAGGTGATGATCGAAGGCCCGGGGCATGTGCCTTTGGGCCGGATCGCCGGAGATATGAAACTTCAGCAGCGGATCTGCGGGCAGGCCCCCTATTATGTTCTTGGGCCCCTTCCAACCGATATCGGTGCCGGTCACGATCATATAACCGGCGCAATCGGGGGCGCAATCGCGGCGGCAAACGGCGCGGATTTTCTCTGCTATGTTACCCCCGCCGAACATCTTTCGCTTCCTGATGTAAATGACGTCCGTGAAGGAGTCATTGCATCTAAAATCGCCGCGCATATCGGAGACCTTGAAAAGGGGATCGCTTCCGCCTGGAAACAAGACCGGAAGATGTCACAGGCCCGGAAGCGGCTTGACTGGAAAACGATGATCGAGACGGCCATAGACTCCGAAAAGGCTCTGCGTATGCGGGACAAAAGCGAAGATAAAGACCGGGATGTCTGCACCATGTGCGGAGATTTCTGTGCGATTAAAACCTATGAAAGGGCTACATCGCACACCAAACTCGATAAGTGAACAAGAAACAAACGGAGACTTCGACCATGAATAAATTCCAGTTTCAACCGATGTTTCCCCTGGAGCCGGACAACACCGAATACCGGCTTTTAACGGATAAATTTGTGGACGCCTGCGAATTCAAGTCGGAAAAGATCATCTCCGTTGAAAACGACGCCCTGTCCCTTTTGGCGGAAACCGCATTTACTGACGTTGGCCATCTTTTACGGACATCGCACCTTGAGCTGCTTGCCGCCATTTTAAAGGACGGCCAGGCTTCCGAAAACGACCGGTATGTTGCCCTTGAAATGCTCAAAAACGCGGTCATCGCATCCGGCTTCGTTTTTCCCATGTGCCAGGACACGGGCACGGCGATTATCATGGGCAAAAAGGGGCGGAAGATCTGGACCCGGGGCCGGGAAGAAGAAGCGCTCTTAAAAGGCGTTTTTGACGCGTACACGAAACACGCCTTCAGGTATTCACAGCAGGCTCCGCTGACCATGTTTACGGAAAAAAATACGGCCTGCAACCTACCTGCCCAGATCGAGATTTACGCCGTTGACGGCAATGCATACGATTTCCTGTTTATCGCCAAGGGCGGGGGATCGGCCAACAAGACCTATCTTTTCCAGGAAACAAAGGCCCTGCTCAACGAAAAATCCCTTGAAGCCTTTTTAACGGAAAAAATGAAGTATATAGGCACGGCGGCATGCCCCCCCTACCATCTGGCCGTGGTCATCGGCGGCACTTCGGCGGAAATGACCTTAAAGACGGTGAAGCTTGCTTCGGCAGGTTACCTGGACACCCTCCCCCCTGCCGGAAACGCGCTTGGCCATGCCTTCAGGGACCGCGAATTTGAAAAAAGGCTTTTTGCCATATCCCGCAAACTCGGCATCGGCGCGCAATTCGGTGGAAAATACTTTTGTCACGATATCCGGGTCATTCGCATGCCGAGGCACGGGGCCTCATGTCCGGTGGGCATCGGCGTGAGCTGCAGCGCGGACAGGAATATCAAGGGCAGGATAACGGAAAAAGGGGTTTTTCTCGAACAACTGGATACAAATCCCGCCCGGTTCCTCCCTGAACCCGAGGCAAAATTCGGTGTCGCAGTTGCCGTTGACCTGAACCGGCCCATGAATGAAATCAGAAAAGAACTTTCCCGATATCCGGTGACCACGCTTTTGAAATTAAACGGCGACATCGTGGTTGCAAGGGACATCGCCCACGCGAAGATTGCCGAACGGCTCGAAAAAGAAGGGGAACTTCCCTGGTATGTAAAAGACCACATAATCTATTATGCCGGGCCGGCCAAGACCCCCGACGGGCATGCATCCGGCTCCTTTGGCCCCACCACGGCATCGAGGATGGATCCCTATGTTCCTTTATTCCAGGAACACGGCGGATCGTATATAACCCTTGCCAAGGGCAACCGGACCCGACAGGTGACCGATGCCTGCAAAAAATTCGGGGGGTTTTATCTCGGCTCCATCGGAGGCCCGGCGGCCCGGCTGGGAAAAGACTGCATCACATCGGTCCAGATCATCGATTACCCGGAACTCGGCATGGAGGCGGTGTACAAAATTACCGTAAAAGACTTTCCCGCCTTTATCATGGTGGATGACAAGGGGAACGATTTTTTTAAAAACCTGGTTCCATAGAAGAAGTTTAGCAAAAAAGTCATCAAATGCACTTTTATGATTGATTCGGCCCGGGACGGGCCTATGAACCGGGCGGGTAGTCGCGTATCGAATATCGGCGCACGAACGCAAACCCCGTTTATCTGCCCCCGTCACACTACCACAGCAACCGAATAGCGTATTCGGCAAATTTCCCATCCTTTGTTATCACAGTCGTTTTTTCTTTTTCAGCCTCCGCGATAATTATACGGTCAAACGGGTCTTTATGAATCAGGGGCAGGGATGCCGCAGCAATGGCGGTGGTAAAACCGATGGATAAGGGTGTTACAACAAGCTGATGCATGGCTTCCGGTATAAAGCGCAACGGGTCGTCCGGCAATCCGATCCGGCCGAGACGGCAAAGCAGAGCAATCTCCCACCCGCTTGCAGCACTTAAATAAAGATCGCTGCTTTTTTTAACAACGATCTCCCTTACCCGCTTTGATAGATATTCGAGATAAAATATTCGGAATAACAGCTTACGGCCGCAGTTCCGTGATTTGCTGAAGAATATCGAGCAGGTCGACCATGTCTATATTTCCGCTGCCGTTTATATCCTGGACATGAAACAGCGGATTTTCCGAAGCAAGGCCGGCCATGATCCGAAGACAGGAAACGGCTGTATCAAGGCCGGGCTGTGCTACGCAGATATCCTGCTCCTCGTCACAGGTCATGCCGGCCGCAACACACGGAGCGTCGGTATTTACGCATTGATCCGCCTCTTCATCGCAAAAGGTCACTCCCGTGCAGAACAGGCCGTCATCAGCGCAGGGTGATTGGCCGGTAACGCATACATTGTCAACGCATTTCTCGATGCCGTTACACCAGATGCCGTCGTCACAATCGCCATCGATTTCGCACCCGTTCTGTACGGTGATATATCCCGATTTTATTCCGGTGTGGGACAGGCCGTCGCTTGTTGTGACTTTGAGTATGACCGTGTATTTCCCGGCCGTGTCATAGGTGTGGCTGGGATATTGTTCAAAACTCTTTGTCCCATCCCCGAAATCCCACTCCCACGCAATAATCTCCGGTTCCGGATCAACGAAGGGCGCGGCGGAAAGGGTTGCGTGGAGCGGGGCTGCGGCCTGGTCGTCAAAAGTCACGGTAAAGGGCGCGTTTCCGCCTGAAGAATCACCTGAAAAATCAACATTCCGGCAGAATTCGCCGGACACGACCTTCGTGAAATCGGAATTGCCGCCCACAACCAGGTCATCTTCCGTATTCCGGCAGAATTCGCCCCGATTGATCTCGGCATCCAGGTCAACTTCAAGCCCCTTTTCCCCGTTCTGATTTACCACCAGGTCCCTGCCAGTCAGATTGCCTCCATCAAGCGAAACCCCTGTTTTTCCGTTACCGTAAATCCGGTCGTTTGTCAGTATGGCATCTCCCGCCTGGGACAGGATTCCATACCCGTCGTTTTCAAAGACCGCTGAATTCCCCATGGAAACACCGCCGCCGACTATACCGGTTCCGGTTGATTTCACTCCATCGCCCCGGTTGTCATAAATCCGCGCATGATCGGCATGATCGATCCCGTGTTCTGTGGCGACACCGTTCCCGTAGTTTCCATGAATTGATGCATTTCTGAGGGTTACTCCGTTCTCCCCTCTGCTGTCGATTCCGTCCCCCCTGTTGCCGGTAATTTCAGCATACCCGGCGGTCACGTCGCCCGCAGCGCAAATGCCGGCCCCGCCGTTGCCGGAAATCACGGCCGGATCATCCGAATTGCCGGTAAAGAGGACGACGCTTTCACCGCGTATGGTATCAATTCCGGCTCCCCGGTTATCCATGATCCGGGAGTTTTCCAAAAAAACGCCCTGAGAGCTAAACCGGCTGCCGTCGAATATGCCGTCTCCCCCGTTCTCTTTTATCACCAGATTTTTCGAGCCGAGCGAGATCCCGGTCCGTGTATAGATTCCGCCTTCGAGATTCCCTTGGATGGTTGTGTTTGTCACGACAATTGGCTCCCCGGAATTTTCGGAAGACTGGTAAACCCCCCACCCGCCATTTTTCCGGATTTTCAGGCCCGCCAGGATAAGACGGCTCCCAAACCGGGGCTCATGGATTATGCCGTGCCCGGCAAAACCTTCTATTGTCAATCCCGCAATGCTTATATCGTCACCCGCGCAGTCCAGGCCGCTGACCGTACCTGCCGAATCACCTTTTAATATGATCTCCCCGGCGCCGGGCTGTGTTGTCCCGTCTATGCTGATCCCGTCCCCGACAACGTCCAATCCCTGTAAAGGAGAAATGACCGGAATATCCGATCCCGGAATACCAAAGAATATATTACCGCCTGTCGGCGACACGGATGCCTGGAGGATTGCCGCGCGCAGGGTACACTCCGGTTCGGAAGCTCCGTCCCTGGTAATCGTGTTTCCCGTGTCGCAGATGCCATCGGAGGTGTCCCGGTCCGGGGCGTCCCCGGTTGAATTGACCGTCTGAAGGACCAGGGGAAGGTTGTCCACGTTCGTCTGGGTTATTGTATAAGGCGTATCGCCCAGCCCGTCTCCGTCTGCGTCCACGCCGTCGTAGTCGCTCCAGTAGTTTCCGCCGATATAGGGGCCATGAATGATATTGGGGCCATCCGGCTGGCTGGCCTTGGCCTTGTCCCATCCGTTTGGAAGCTGTTGGGTGATCCCCCAGTTTTCGCCCGTAACGTTATTACGCCCGGACAGCGAGATGAAAATATTGTCGTAAATCCGGTTCAAAGTCGGGTGAAGGTGCCCAATGCCAAAATAATCTCCCATGAAAATGCTCGCTAGGGTATTTGCCTTCAGCGTATTTCGGGAGATGAAGTTATCCGAGGCTGCGGAAAGGACAATGCCGTAATTATTGTTTTCGATTGTGTTGCCGTAAATCCGATTTTCCTTGCAGGCATCTAAAAAAATACCGATTTTATAGCCGCTGATGCCATTGGCCTCTATGGTATTATTCGATACCTCCTCAACGGGATTTATGCCGTTAAACCCGTACCCGAGACCGATGCCGCCGCCCACGAAAGGAGGAAATGTAGAGTCACCCGGATGGGTAAGGGTATTCGCGATGATGGTATTGTTGCTTCCCCGAACAAGGGAGATGCCGAAACCGCCGCCTTTCTCAAGGTAAACGCCCCCTTCGCCCGATATTTCGTTTTCCGTGACCGTCACGTAAAAAACCCCGCTCCCGTCGTTTCCATCACCGCCAAGCGTGATATTACTCAGCCTCCGGTTGCCCCTTATCTCCCTTGTGCCGGTGCCGCCATTGTCCGAAAACGAGGAAAGATAGATGTAATTGTCTAAAAGGGACCCCTCAAACACGTTGTAATCGATGGCAAGATCGCCGGCCGACAACCCGGTCACCTTTATGAAACCCGACTTTATCCGGTTATGGTTAAGCTTGATGTTGCCGCCGTCCGGCAGGGGATCGCCGTATACCTCGATCTTTTTGAGCGTGCAGTCTGAAACAATCAGGTCCTTTACGCCCTCCATGTAAAATTCCCCTTCCGGGCTATCGAGCCCGGATATGACCCGGGCCTCGTCACCGGGGTCGGTAAAATGGATGACAACCTTGCCCGCAAAGGTGTTTTTAGAAAAGACCGGGGAATTGCGGAAATAGAGGCTTGCATCGCCGGTAGCCGTATTCGATTCAAAGACGGGCCCGTTTCTTGCTAAAACATTTATCCCGTTAATCACACAATTTTTCATATAAAAGGAGGAAGACGCATAATCATCGGCATACTGCGGGTCATCCGCCCTGACATTCATACCCGTGATAACGGCGCCGTCCGCGTGTAAAGCTCCGAATACCACAAAGCCACCCCCGATAACCCTTGCCGAAGACCCGATCGTAAGGGTTTTTCCGGGGTCAATCCTGATTGCGGTACTTTGGGTAATGGGATCGCCGGATCCGTTGTGGACATCATAGAGCGCCGATCCGGAAATGGCCCACGTCCCACCGCTCCATGTCATGTTCCTGGTAATGATGCCGTGCACCTCACCGGTTGTGACGGATAGAGTTTTTTCATAGGAGTCGTAATGTGTAATGCCGTCCGTGTCCGTCCACCTGGTGACTCTGGTCAGAGTGTAGGTGTAGGTGACACCCTTTGAAAGGCCCGTGTCATTAACGACCGTGTATAACTTATAAGCGGCTTCACCGGGCTGATACGTGACGGTATAGATCTCGGTCTCGCCCCGCTTAAGGGTAATCACATTTATCTTTCCCGTATCGACATAGATGCGGAGCCCGATATCCATATTTGTATTGCCCACATAAAACGGCCAGATATTATTGCTTTGAAAGCGCATTTCGTATTCCAGGTCAAATGCGGCCGCAACCCCGGAAAAGCAAAAAAGACAGAGGGCGGAAAAAAGGAAGACGAGCAGTACTGAAAACACGCCGGATGGTCCTTGCATCCCGGTGCGTGTTCGGGTATCCGCCGGAAGAAACCGGCAGACGTCTGACCTGACTTTTCGACCGATACTCAAACCCTTTCCGCCATGATCCTGTTCGTTCATTTTTAACCTCCTATGGGTGGTTAAATTTTATCCGAGCGGTGTTTTTTTGACGGGTAGAGACAAGGCATGCCTTGTCTCTATGGCATCGAACGGGTCGCATGATTTTTCAGAAAAACACCCGCCTCCACGATCATCCATAATTCGAGGATGAAAACAATTCCCCCGATGACAAAAAGAAGAATATTTTGCTTTTCAAAATAATCGACGAGATTCACTGACATGGCCCAGCCGGTCATGATCACCATGAAGAGGAGGGGAATGGCGGTATAAAATGCGGGAATCTTCCGGCGAATCAGGTAGATTGTGATGACGAGCAGAGCCATGGTGCCCAGAAGCTGATTAACGGTTCCGAAAAGGGGCCAGAGCATCAGCGCGCCTTTGCCCGAGCCGTTGAAAAAGGCCAGGCCAAAGGCCGTCAAAACCGCGATAAGCGTTGCGGGGTGCCTCTTTGCCAGGATCGGCATATGATAGGCCGTGGCAATCTCCCCTACGATATATCTCTGAAGACGGGTGGCTGTGTCAAGGGTTGTGCCGGCGAAGGATACGATAAACACCCCCATGATCGTTATAGTGATATTGTGCGGTATTCCGAACTCGGCAACCATGTTGGACGCCCCGTAAACAAAGGCGTTTATTTTAGCCCCCAGCCCGCTTACGGCTGCCCACGAGGAATAATAGTGGGAAAATGCGGCAGCGCCGGTATAGAATTCCCCGTTGCTTTTCAGGCCCATCCCCAAACCACCGGCACATGATACTATGACCAGGGCCGCAAGCGCCCCTTCCATGAGCATCGATCCATATCCCACGAACCGGGCATCGTTTTCGGAATAGCATTGTTTAGAAGAAGTGCCCGAGCTCACCAGAGAATGGAAACCGGAAAGGGCTCCGCAGGCTATTACCACAAAGATAAACGGCAGCATGGAAGGCGCGCCCGGGGGATGGGGGACGTATGCAGGCGCCACAATCTCGGGCCTTGCGAACAGAACTCCGAGGCAAAGGATACCAAGGGCGATAAGGAGCTGGTGGGAATTGATGAAATCCCTGGGTTGAAGCAGGGTCTGTACGGGCAGTATCGAGGCGATATAGGCATAGATATAGAGAATGACCATCCAAACCACGAGGACTCCGCTCTTGCTCAAGCCGAGCGACCGCAAATCAATTGGGTAATAAGCGCCCACCACCACAAATGCGTACATGATGACAACCGCCACGATGCTCAAGCCCAGAAGATGGCCGTTTTTGTGATAGACCCGGTACCCGAGCCAAACCGCGATAGGTATTTCCACCCATATGGGGATTACGGACTGTGGATACATGGTAAAGAGTATGGCGATGACCAGCGCGAAAACCGCGATTACAATCAGAAGCAGAAAAAAAATGATGAGCAGAAACAGGGTTCTTACGCGGTGGTTGATAAGGTCCGCCGATATATCGCCGATAGAGCGGCCGTCATGGCGCAATGAGACGATCAGTGCCCCGAAGTCATGGACGGCCCCTATGAAGATAGAGCCGAAAAATACCCACAGCATGGCAGGCACCCACCCCCAGATCATGCCCACAGCCGGACCGACAATGGGGCCGAGGCCCGCAATGGATGTGAAATGATGCCCGAACAGCACATGACGGTTCGTGGGGACAAAATCAATATCGTCCTGAAGCCTGTGCGACGGGCATACATTCTCGGTTGCAAGCTTGAATATCCTTTTCCCCAGAAACCGGCCGTAGGTGTTGTAGGCGACAATAAAGCCTGCAAATATGATAATGGTTAAAAACAGTGAATTCATAGTCTGTTTATATCCTTATCGGTAAGGTTCCGGAGTCGTCAGAAGCTGAAAACCAGAGTCAGGGCAGTCTCGGTGTCGGTCTTTTCAGTTCCGGCCGGAACCTTGCTCGTGTTCTTCACGGTGTATGAAGCCTTCATGGCCAGGTGCCCGTTAATCTGTGATTTTAGCGCCGTAACCGATCGGGTGATGACGCTCTGTGATCCGGCATCCACGCTTATTGTCTGGGTAAAAGTGGCTGTTTTGCTCAGTTTCCAGGCAAAAAAACCGGCGGCATGACCGACCATCTCGGTTTCGTCGATATCGGACGTTGAGCCGTCTTCGAGTTTGTTGATCCGGTAGCCCGGGCCGAGTTCGGCGGAAAGATCAAGGGTGTCGGTCTTTAGTATCTGCCGCGAATAACCGGCGGCAAAGGAAAGCTGGTACTTATAGCCGGAAAACCGGTCGTTCTCGTAGGTGAGCAGGCCGAAGACCGCGTTTTTGTCGTCAAACTTGTAGTTGCTCTGGCCGGACAAACGGTACTTCTGGGCGGTAGCCGTACCTTTTCCCGTTGCGGACGATTTTTCCGAACTATAAACTCCCGAAGCGCCAAACTGATGTTTCCAGCTTTCAGAATCGCGTATGACATTTAACTTTGCGTTTGCCGTCTGGGTTTCGGTATTCCCAGAGGTTAAAAGGTAGCCGAGTTCGGCCTCACTCTTCCAAGGTGATGATTCAGGTGTGTCGGCACAAAGCGCCGCCGTGCCGGAAAACGCGATTAAAATAAGTGCGGTAAATAAAAACAAAATACATTTAACAGGCTTCATTCTTTCTCCTTTTTCAAAATTAAATAAACATCACAATCTCGATTTTTTCCCAATATAAAGCGTAGCTGCGCCGAAAGTCAATGCGGTGTATTTGACCTCAGTAAAACCAGCCGAGCATATAATGCCGGCAAATTCCGAAGCCTCGGGAAACCGGAGAACCGAATCCGGAAGATATTTGTACGCCCTGGTGTTTTTCGAAAACAGCCCTCCGATGGCCGGAAGCAGCCGCATGAAATAAAGCAGGTAAAGGGCCTTGAAAAACCGGGTGGTCGGCGTGGCGAGTTCCAGAACCGCGACCATTCCGCCCGGCCGCAGCACCCGGTGAAATTCCCGCAGGGCGGCGGAACGGTCCATTATATTACGGATACCAAAGGCGATGGTGACGGCATCGAAGCTAAGGTCTGAAAACGGAAGACAAAGCCCGTTTCCGGCCACAAAACAGATGGCGGGAGTATTGGACCTGTCGGCGTTTACTGCGGTTTTCTGTTTTGCGATTTCGAGCATGGCGGCTGCAAAATCAAGCCCGCAGGTGAGCGTGGGCCTTTTTTGGGCAAGGATTTCCATGACCACGTCGCCGGTTCCGCAGGCCACGTCAAGAACACGGCCGTTTTGCGGAATATCGAGCGCGGACACCAACTTCCGCCGCCACACCACGTCCTGGCGCAGGCTTAATAGACGGTTTAAAAAATCGTATTTCGGGGCGATGGCGTCAAACATCGGCTTGACAAAATCGAGTTCATGTCCGTTCATTGACAATCCGGAATTAAGAATTACTATTGCATTATAGTTGCACACACCTTATAGCAAAATTCCATAACATATTATCACCCGCCTTAACACATCTGATTTCCGATGTAAATTTAACGCGGGGGATTAAACAACAACAAATACAAAAATAGACTGATAAATGAGCGGAAAAAGAGATTATTACGAAATTTTAGGCATTTCCAGGGATGCCGATGAAAACGAGATGAAAGCCCGGTACAGAAAGGTTGCGATGAAATATCATCCCGACCGTAACCCCGGGGACAAGGCGGCCGAAGACCATTTCAAGGAAGCGGCGGAAGCCTACGAAATATTGTCAAATCCTGAAAAACGCCAGATTTACGACCAATACGGCCACAGGGGCCTTGAGGGTATGAACGGAGGGTTTTCCGGCGGATTCAGAAATTTCGATGATATTTTCTCGAATTTTGGAGATATTTTTGAAGACCTTTTCGGTTCTTCAGGACGCCGGGGTTCCGGCAGCCGGGCATACAGGGGCTCGGATTTGCGATATGACCTGAGCATAGAGTTCATGGAAGCCGCCTTTGGCATTGAAACCGAAATTGATATCGAAAAATACCAGGTATGCGGCACCTGCAACGGCACCGGCGCCAGACCCGGAACCGAGGCAAAAACATGCTCCCATTGCAGGGGAACGGGCCAATTTGTCCGGACCCAGGGTTTTTTCTCGGTCAAGACAACCTGCCCACATTGCCGGGGCGAAGGGAAGGTCATCGTAGATCCATGCCCGGAATGCCGGGGAAAGACCCAGGTAGTGGTCGCCAAAAAGGTTACCTTAAAGATTCCCGCAGGCGTGGATAACGGATCAAAACTCAGGCTGACCGGCGAAGGCGAACCCGGGACAAACGGCGGGCCTCCCGGAGACCTTTACGTGTTTTTACACGTACACCCGCATGATTTTTTTGAACGGCAAAACAACGATGTTGTCTGCCGCATCGAACTTTCCTTTATCCAGGCCGCCCTGGGGGACGAAGTCACGGTTCCGACATTAAAGGGCGAAACAACATTGAAAATTCCCAAGGGTACGCAATACGGAGACACCATCAGGTTACGCGGTCAGGGGATCATGTCGCTGCGTTCAAACTCCCCCGGCGATCAGATCGTTCTGGTTGATTTGAAGACTCCCCGTCACTTAAACAAGCGCCAGGAAGAACTCTTAAAAGAGGTGGCCCAGCTCGAATCGGAAAAGTTCACGTCTAAAATCAAACGTATATTCAAGGGCGGCGCATAGCACACCCTAAGATAAACTATTAATTTTAACGCAGACTTTCAGATATTTAATTTGGCAAGGCCAGAGGGAGGAAATAATACTAAGGGTATATTTCCGACCGATAACGTAGCCCAAATTAAATATCTGGAAGGATAACAGGTATAAAATGTATGAATTAAAGGTAGTCACCCGTTTTGCCGCAGCCCATCAGCTCAAGATGGTGACCGAAAAATGTGAAAACCTCCACGGCCATAACTGGAAGGTCGAACTGTGCGTGGCAGGAGACAAACTCCTCGAATCCGGAGTGCTCATCGATTTCGGCATCGTTAAAAAGTATCTGGCGGAAATAATCGATGCCCTGGATCATAAATTTCTAAACGAACTTTCCCCTTTTTCCGACGGCAACCCGTCTTCCGAAAATATTGCAAATTATATTGCCGCATCCTTTGGCAGGAAGATTGATGAAAATGGGCTGGCCGGGATACGGGTCTCACGGGTCATCGTGTGGGAATCGGATGACGCCTGCGCCACGTATGTGCCGGTTTAGGTCCTTATCCGGAAATTTTCGTGTTATTCCGGCAATAGAATCATTAAACCTTTTTAGTTCCGACTTGTCAGCGTTATGCTTAAATCCCCTTTGCCTTTTTCCAGGCCGCGATCAACTCATCTCTTGTAATGATGGCCGTGGTATCGGAAACAAGTTCGCGGATATTTTCAAGCCCGCCCTCACGCCGGTCCACCAGGACGATCACTTTTTTAACGTTTAACCCCTCGCTTCTTGCCCGGTTTATGGCCTTAATGGTCGAGCCGCCGGTCGTTGCGACATCCTCTACAATGGCAACCGGCTCATCTTTTTCCATGTCCCCCTCGATCCACCGGATAATGCCGTGATCCTTTTGCGCCTTTCTTATGGAAAAGGCTTTCATGGACGCACCCTTTAACTCCGATACAAACGCAGTGGCAACCGCTATGGGATCAGCCCCGAATGTCAGCCCGCCCACGCCGGCCACTTTCGTCTGCCGCAGGGCATCAAAAACCAGATGGCCTATGAGAAACATCCCGCGCGCGCTTAAAGTCACGGGCTTGCAATTGATGTAAAACCGGCTCATCTTCCCGGATGCCAGTTTGAATACCGGCTCGTCATTATATTGAAAGGATTTTTCACAGATAAGCCGGATCAATTCTTCTTTCATGGATATTTCATCTCCCGTATAGGTCGGCGTCATGGCGGCCTGTCCGACCACAGAACATCAAATTTCAGCACGGATAAAAATAACGGACTCGTAAAAAAGTCAATTAATCCGGTTACGATGGCTAAGTAGAAAATTCCATATACAAGGCGCAGCGGTGTCGCGAAAGCGGAGGCATACATATGGTATTCCGAGCATTTCGCGACCCGCTGCAACGCAGTAGATGGGACTTTCTACGACGCCATCAAAATAACCCCCACCAAGAGGAAGAAGCCGTTTCTCGTCAAAAGTGGGGGCTGCCGGGAAAAACCGGAAACGGCACTCCCCGGGCTTATTTTTGAAAAATTATTTAGCAGGGATACTCACGCGCGTCAATTAAAGAATCCGTAAGCGTCTATAGGGCTCCGCATCTGCTTTGTTGGCGGGCATTTGAAGTACAAAAAGTACGACTGCATGCCCGCCGCCTCACATCTGCGGCGCCCTATAAACGCTTGACTATCGTACGGCTTTTTCAAAACTGCTCAGTAATCAGGCTACGGTAGAATTCCATATCATCCATCATGTCATCCATCATATCCTCCATGTTAAACATGATATCGCCGTAGCTGTCAAAGTAGAGGAATTGTTTTAGCAGGAGTGTAAATTCTCTTGGGAATCGAATCCCGTGAACCTCCGCGATCCTGACGATTTCCAGCAGGAATTGATCCGGCTCGGAAACCGGAACGGCTGGGTCCATGGATTCCGAGGCCGCAAAAACGGTTTCAAGGTCTCCGGCAAGCAGGTCAATATCCACTTTTCTCTGTGTCATGCCGATAGTCAGCATGGATTCGGCCATAACGGTAAAATCGAGGATCATCATGGATTTGATAAGGGCTTTTACGCCTGCCTGGGTTTTTTTCGAAATACGTCCCACAATGCCAAAGTCGATAAAGCCTACGCGTCCATCTAATAATATCATCAGGTTGCCGGCATGCAAATCCGCATGGAACAATTCACAGCCGGAAAGGCTTGCCACCCAGGTTTCAAACGCCGCACCCAAAACTTTTCGGGGATTTTTCGTATTGTTTAAAAATTGCTTGCGATCAGTTAGGCAAATGCCGTGAAGTCGTTCCATGGTCAGGACGCGTTCGGATGAAGCCCGATGATACACACGCGGGGTCACCACGCTGGTATTGTGGGTGTCTTTTAAAAATTTGGAAAATATCTCTATATTTTCAGCCTCTTTTACAAAGTTACATTCTTCCAGAACCGTATTGCGGATTTCCGACAAAATACCGGCAACGGATGCGTGTTTGAGACGGGGTACCAGAACTTCAAGCACGGTAGCGCCAAATAACAAAAAATTAAGATCCGTGGTGAGCGTTTCCAGAACCCTGGGGCGCTGAATTTTAATCACCACATCTTCACCGGTCTTCAACCGCGCCGCATATACCTGGGCAATGGATGCGGACGCCAGGGGAATCGGATTAATATGCTCAAAAACATCAATAAGATAACGAGAACCCAGTTCCTGCTCCAGGACTTTTTCCATATGGACAAACGGCACCGGTTCCGTCTGGTCCAGACAACGCTGAAATTCTTTTACATAGCTTTCCGGAAAAATGGACGGCGAGCTGGCAATAAGCTGGCCCAGCTTGATATAGGTCGCCCCCAGGCGTTCAAATGCCTGCCGCATCACGACCGGAGATGCCGGCCGGCCGTCTAAAATCCATTTTACGCCCGTGACGCCGATGGCCATGGCGGTTTGCCGGAGCCTTTTTATGCTGCTCACCCCATGGCCGATCGCCGGCGACAATTTTTTATAAATATCTAAAATCATATTATTTTACCTAAATTTTATTGTTTCAGAGCAAAAACTGTAAACCCGGCACGCAGGCCGAACTTATTTACTATCCGACATAGAGTCAATGCAAATATAAAGTAAATCTGTATCAAAGCAAGGTAATCGAGGTCATTGACGAGGCCGCCGCTTATTAACCTCAATATCCTGTTTTCCGTAAAAAAATCTTGACGACCAGTTTTTTGCAATATAAAACGGAATGAACGTTCATTCCGTTTTATATCTAATTCAAAAAAAATTGCCATGACAAAACAAAACAAGCGGGAAGATATTATCCATGCAGCCATGACTCTGCTGTCAGAGCAGGGGTTTCATGGCGCGCCCATGTCCACGATCGCTGAAAAAGCCGGGGTAGGCGTTGGCAGCATATACCGCTATTTTGAAAGCCGGGATGTGCTGATCAAGACGATTTATAAGGAAGAAGAAGAAGAGCTGGTGGCGTTTCTTTTGGAAAAATATCCTTACGGCCATCCGGTAAAGGAATGTTTTTTCCATATCGGAACCGGCTTGGTGGACTATTTTATCGGCAATCCCATGGATTTCAAATTTTCCGAGCAATTTCACAATTCTCCTTATGGCGAGGCTAATCGCCGTGACAGGATTTTTGCGTCAACCGGACGGGCGGATATATTTATGGAATTATATAAAAGAGGAATATCCATGCGGGTGTTCAAAAATATGCCCCCAACATTTTTTTTTAATCTGATGTTTGCGCCGATTATGTGGTCGGTTCGGGATCACATCCTGGGGATGGTGCAACTGGATAAGTCCCTTGCGCGGCTCATTGTCGCGTCATGCTGGGACAGTGTAAAAAGCTGATTATCCTGCGTCGCGGTATTTTTGCAGGCATTAATTGATGGCGTCGTAAAAAGTCCCATCTACTGCGTTGTAGCGGGTCGCGAAATGCTCGGAATACTATTGTATGCCTCCGCTTTCGCGACACCACTACGCCTTGTATATGGAACTTTCTACTTAGCCATCGTAACCGGGTTGTCTGACTTTTTACGAGTACATCATTAATTAATTTCTTGGAAATTTATTCTTATAAACAAATCAAAAGGTGGCCACATGCAGAAAATTTCAAAAATCCGATTGATTCTCATTGTGATGTCCGTCTGCTTAGCGCTTACATTGACGGGGTGTGATCAGATCGGCAAATTGATGAGCATGGTAAAAGGGCATGGTCCCGGTGGTCCAATGGGCCCCGGAGGCCCGCCGTCGGTCTCGGTGGTGACGCTGACAACCCAAAAAGTTACATTGACCACTGAACTGCCGGGCCGAACAGCGCCGTTTCGCATTGCTCAAATCAGGCCGCAGGTCAGCGGCCTGATACAAAAACGCCTGTTCACCGAAGGTTCCGATGTCAAAGCCGGCCAGGTGCTTTATCAGATCGACCCAGCGCCCTTTCAGGCGGCCCTCGACAATGCAAAGGCCGCCCTTGGCCGGGCCGAAGCCAATTTGAAAGCCACCCGATTACGGGCCGACCGCTATAAGGATTTGCTTGCGGACAAGGCGGTGAGCCGACAGAATTATGATGACGCGGCCGCCGCCCTGACACAGGTTACGGCTGATATTGCCTATTATAAAGCAACGCTCAAGACGGCACGCATCAACCTGGGATACACCAGAATCACCGCGCCCATCTCCGGCCGCATCGGTCGGTCAAACGTGACGGACGGCGCCATCGTCACGGCCTATCAGCCCATGTCCCTGGCGACCGTCCAGCAACTGGACCCCATTTATGTAGATGTTCCCCAATCCACTACTGAACTGCTGCGTTTGAAGGGCAGCGGACTTGATCAGGAGGGAGCAGACCATAACAGGGTCAGGCTCATGCTGGAAAACGGCGCCGCGTATCCCCAGGAAGGCATCCTGCAATTTTCTGATGTCACGGTGGATCCGACCACCGGATCCGTGGTATTGCGGGTTGTTTTCCCCAATCCGGAAGACGTTCTTCTGCCGGGCATGTTTGTCCGGGCGGTGATTAGTGAAGGAATTAAAGAACAGGCCATCCTGATTCCACAACAGGGGGTCTCGCGTGACCCGAGGGGCAATCCCTTTGCTTTGGTTGTGGATGCGGATAGCAAGGCCACATTCCGCCCGCTTACCCTTGACCGGGCCATAGGCGACAAATGGCTGGTTTCATCAGGCCTTGCCTCTGGCGATCGTGTGATCGTTGAAGGATTGCTCATGCTGCGACCGGGTACGGTGGTGAAGGCAACACCTTTTAATCCAACACACGCTGTCCCCGGCGCCTCTCCCCAAAAACACAGTAAAGGAGGGGCATAATGCTATCCGGATTCTTTCTTGACCGGCCGGTTTTTGCCTGGGTCATCGCCATCATCATGATGGTGGGCGGTGGGCTGGCCATCTACAACATGCCCATCTCGCAATATCCCCCTATCGCCCCGCCGGCCATCGCCATTGATGCCTTTTACCCCGGAGCCTCGGGGGAGACGGTGGAAAACACCGTGACCCAGATCATCGAGCAGAAGATGACCGGTTTAGATGATATGCTTTACCTTTCCGGCACCAGTTCTTCGTCCGGCGCGGCCCGGGTCGAGATGACCTTCGCGCCTGGAACTGACCCGGATATCGCATGGGCCAAGGTGCAGAACAAGCTGCAGCTTGCCATGGCCAGCCTCCCGGATGTGGTGCAGCGTTCCGGTGTTCAAGTCAGCAAATCCACCCGAAACTACCTGATTATCGTCGGATTGATTTCGGAAGACGGCAGCATGGATGGCAATGATTTGCGGGACTATGCCCAGTCCAATCTGGAGAAGATCCTTTCCCGGGTGCCGGGGGTCGGTGAAGTGCAAAATTTCGGCACCCAGTATGCCATGCGGGTCTGGATCAACCCCGATAAGCTGACCAGTTATAACCTGACAATGGAAGATGTCATTTTAGCGCTCAAGGCTTACAACGTCGAGGTATCGGCCGGTCAGTTGGGAGGCGCTCCTGCCGCCAAAGGTCAGCGCCTGAACGCCGCCATTATCGTTCAGCATCTGCTCCGGACTCCGGAGGAGTTTGCCGCCATCCCCATTCGTATCAATCCCGATGGCTCGGTGGTTCGCGTCAAGGATATCGGCCGGACGGAACTGGGAGCCGAACGTTATGATGTCGTTGCAAATTACAACGGCAAGCCCGCAGCAGCCATGGCCATCCGCCAATCCGCCGGCGCCAATGCCCTGGATACCGCCAATGCCATCAAGGCAAAACTCAAAGAGATGAGCCGATATTTCCCTCCCGGCATGAAGGTGATCTACCCCTATGACACCACCCCCTTTACCAAGGTGGCCATTGAGGAGGTGGTCAAGACCCTTTTGGAAGCGGTCCTGCTGGTCTTTCTGATCATGTATCTTTTTATGGGAAATATCCGGGCCACCCTGATTCCGACCATCGCGGTGCCGGTGGTACTGCTGGGAACCTTAGCGGTTCTTGGTTTTTTCGGATTTTCCATCAACATGCTGACCATGTTTGCCATGGTGCTGTCCATCGGACTTTTAGTGGATGACGCCATCGTGGTTGTGGAGAATACGGAACGGATCATGGCCGAAGAGGGGCTCCCGCCGAAGGAGGCCACGGCCAGGTCCATGGGTGAGATCACCAGCGCCCTGATCGGCATCGGCCTGGTGCTCTCGGCGGTTTTCGGTCCCATGGCATTTTTTCAGGGCTCCACCGGGGTGCTCTACCGTCAGTTTTCCGTGACCGTTATTTCATCCATGCTCCTTTCAGTGCTCGTGGCCCTGATTCTGACTCCGGTTCTTTGCGCCACATTTCTGAAACCGATCCCCGCCGGGCATAAACCGTCGGACAATGCGGTCTTTTTCCTGCGTCCTTTTTTCCGCTGGTTTGATCGGGTCTTTATTCGGGTCAGAGGCCTCTATGTGGGCGTCGTCAGCCGTTCCTTTTCACGAACAGCGCGATATGTGATTATCTACCTTTTAATTGTGACGGCGGCGGGTTTTCTGTTTCACCGGATGCCCACCTCCTATATTCCGGATGAAGACCAGGGAATCCTGCTGGTCATGGCCATGCTGCCGTCGGGGTCCACCCTGGAGCAAACCGGTGCGGTCATGGCTAAGGTCAGGGATTATTTTCTGGAAAATGAGAAAGAGGGGGTCGATTCCCTCATTACTGTGCCCGGGCTCAGTTTTGGCGGTCAGGGGCAGAACATGGCCCTGGGATTTGTCAAGCTCAAAGACTGGAAGCTTCGCCGGCGTCCGGACCTGAAGGCCAAGGCTATCTCCGGCCGGGCCATGGGGGCCTTCTCCCGGATAAAAGAGGCCATGGTATTCTCATTCCCGCCGCCGCCGGTAATCGAACTTGGCATCGCCACCGGGTTTGATTTTCAATTACAGGATCGCGGCGGCCTGGGGCATGCCGCCCTGATGGGCGCAAGAAACCAGCTCCTGGGCATGGCCATACAAGATCCGCGCCTGATCCGGGTCCGGCCCAACGGCATGGAAGATATGCCCGAATACCACATTGATGTGGACTGGGACAAAGCCGGCGCACTGGGGGTTTCCATTACTTCCATTCATAACACCATTGCAGCCGCCTTTGGCAGCGCCTATGTCAACGATTTTATCCAGGCAGGCCGGGTCAAAAAAGTCTATGCTCAAGTGGATGCCCCCTATCGTATGCTGCCCCAGGATCTGGAAAAACTCTATGTGCGTAACAGCAAAGACAAAATGGTTCCCTTTTCTTCATTTGCGGCCGGCCGATGGGCCATGGGTTCGCCCAAGCTGGAGCGCTACAACGCCTTTCCGTCCATCAATATCTGGGGGGAGCCTTCACCGGGGCACAGTACCGGCGAGGCCATGGCCGCCATGGAGGAACTTGTCGCCAGGCTGCCCCAGGGGATCGGTTTCGACTGGACCGGATTGTCTTACCAGGAACGGATGGCCACCGCGCAAGGGCCGATTCTCTATGCTTTTTCCATTTTCGTCATTTTCCTTTGCGTGGCGGCCCTGTATGAAAGCTGGACCATCCCTTTTGTCAATATGCTGATGCTGCCGCTGGGGGTATTGGGCGCGATTGTCGCCACTTCATGGCGGGGACTGCCTAATGATGTCTACTTTCAGATCGGTTTCCTGACCACGCTGGGCCTTTCGACAAAAAACGCCATCCTGATCATTCAGTTTATCAAGGAACGGCTGGCACATGGAGACGGCCTGATCGACGCAACCCTTGGGGCCGTCAAAACCCGGTTTCGGCCCGTTATCATGACCTCCCTGGCTTTCTTTTTCGGGGTACTGCCGCTGGCCATCACCACCGGCGCGGGCGCCGGCGCAATGAACGCCATCGGCACCGCCGTTTGCGGAGGCATGCTTTCCGCAACATTTATTGATCTTATTTTTATTCCTCTATTCTTTGTCCTTGTATCCAAAATGTTTAAACAAAAAAAAATCAGGCGGAAGCACTCCCAAAATTCTGCTCTCCCGGCTCCGCAGGAGGTGCATTGATATGAGAACAAAATTATTTTTAATCATTTTTATGCTGTTTTGCCTTACCGGTTGTTCAACCCTTGCGCCGGACTACAGCCGCCCGGCTGCGCCGATTCCGGACACGTGGCCCAAGGGCGAAGCTTACGAGATCGCGCCAGCGGTCCACGGGGCAGTGAAAATCCCGGAACTGAGTCGGCAGTCGTTTTTCGTCGACGAACAATTGCAAAAGATTATTGAAATGGCCCTGGAAAACAATCGGGACCTGCGCTTGGCGGCCTTGAACGTGGAAAGGGCGCGCGCTCTGTATGGCATTCAACGGGCCGAGCTGTTTCCGGCTGTCGATGCAACGGGAGCGGGAAGCAAACAGCGCCTGCCCGACGTCTATGGTTTTGGGCAGGCGCTGACCCTGAAGCAATACAGTGTTAATCTGGGCATCAGTTCCTGGGAGATAGATTTTTTCGGCCGTATCCGCAGCCTGAAAGACCAGGCGCTGGAAGAGTACCTGGCCACGAACGAGGCCCGCCGCAGCGCACAGATTTCTCTGGTGGCCGAGGTTGCCAGGGAGTACCTGACCCTTGGCGCTGACCGGAAAAATCTTAAACTGGCCAGGTCCACGCTGGAAACCCGGCAGACTGCCTATGATTTAATAAAAAGGCGCTATGAGGTCGGTGTGGCCACTGAACTGGACCTGCGCCAGGCGCAAATCCCGGTGGATTCGGCCCGGGGAGATATGGCCCGTTTCACCCAAATGGTGGCCCAGGACCAAAACGCCTTGAACCTCCTGGCCGGCTCCGCAGTGCCCGAAGAACTCCTGCCAACGGACCTGACAAGCATTCATCCGCCCAAAGAAATTTTTCTAAGCCTGTCCTCTGCGGCGCTTTTGAACCGGCCGGATATCATGGCGGCGGAACACCGGCTTAAGGGAGCGTATGCCTTTATCGGCGCGGCTCGGGCGGCGTTTTTCCCGCGCATTTCCCTGACCACCTCGGTCGGGACGGCCAGCGCCGAGCTGTCCGGGCTCTTCAGTTCCAAAGGAAACTCCTGGAACTTCGCCCCGCAGATTGATATACCGATTTTCGACGCCCGAACCTGGGCCGCGTACCGGGTCAGCAAGGCGCAGCGGAAAATCGCCCTGGCCCAATACGAAAAGGCCATCCAGACCGCCTTCAGGGAAGTGGCTGATGCGTTGGCCGTTCAAGGTGCGGTGGATAAGCAGTTGTCGGCCCAGCAGTCTCTGACAAACGCGGTTGCGGAAACCTATCGCCTCTCGGATAAACGCTATACAAAGGGGATTGACAGCTATCTGGGCGTCCTGGATGCCCAGCGTTCCCTGTATGCCGCGCAGCAGGGGCTTATTTCGCTCCGCCTGGCCAAACTCGCCAATCAGGTGCGGCTTTATGCGGTATTGGGCGGGGGCGGGAAATAATGCAGAGCGCCATAATGAAACAGGATGAGACAAAAGATGAAACGAAAAATTAAACATCTCCTGTATCGGCAGCTCCTGCCCCGTGTGGGCCTGTTCATTGTTAAAGTGATTGCTTTCACACATAGGATGCGAATTGTTGACCCTGAAAATGAGCGCCGGTTCATTGATCATGATAAAAGCCTGATTTATATTTCATGGCACCAGCGCTTTTTTCCGGGGATTACATTTTTTGCAAAACGAAAACCCATCGCGATTATGATCAGCCAGAGCCATGACGGCGACATGGCCGCGCAAGGTGTCAAAATGCTGGGGTGGGAGCCGGTGAGAGGCTCCTCCACCCGTGGAGGACGGGAAGCCCTGGAAAAATTAAAAAACCTGGCGCTTGGCGGGTATAAAATCGGTCATATTGTGGACGGTCCAAAGGGTCCGTTTGGTGTCGTGAAGCCCGGACTGCTGAGAATCGCCCAGGTTTCAGGTCTTCCCATTGTCCCGACAATCACATCCGCGCAAAAAAAGTGGTGTTTAAATAGCTGGGACAGATTTATGGTGCCAAAACCCTTTTCCCGCGTTATTATCAGGTTCGGTGCACCCATAAATATCCCGGCAGACCTGAATGAAGATGATTTTGAAATAAAAAGACGACTGGTCGAAGAACGGCTTAGGCAATTATACGATGATACGGACCTGATCTGGACAAACCCGGAGGGAATCAAAAAGATATTCAAATAACAGGTCGGCACCTGACTCTTTAAAGCGCTAAAAAATATCCGAAATGGATACAAATAGCTTATAATTAAAATCTGCTGTTCTGCTAAAGCAAGAGAGGACCGATATGAATATACTGGTAATCGATGATAGTGCGGAAATCCGGGAAGTGATATATAAAATTTTACAAGAAGAAGGTCATGATGTGGCTGTATCCATCAATGGCAAGGAAGCATTAAAATTATTAAAGCTCAATCCACGGATTGATTTAGTTATTACCGATATAATAATGCCGGAAAAGGAAGGAATAGAAACCATCATCGAATTAAAGCGGGATTACCCGAAAATAAGGATTATGGCAATCTCGGGCGGAGGCTACGGCAACGCCGGGGATTACCTTGTCGCGGCCAAAAGGGTAGGAGCGGATTCAACCCTATGTAAACCCTTTGACCGGCAGGAATTAATAGATACGCTGCAGGCGATTTTCGATTAAGGGCTTATGTGCCGGTAAAGATGGCTCAAGTTAAAAGTTCCATATACAAAGCGTAGTGGTTTTTCAGGAATAAAGGCATACATATAGTATTCCGAGTGACTGAAAAAACACTACAACGCAGTAGATGGGACTTTTTACGACGCCATCAATTTTTCATGTGCCGGTTTTCCATACACCTTCTTATAAGATCTGCATGCCGGGCACAGATTTTCTTCCAGTTTAATCATGGTGAATAAAACACCCTCCCCTTTTTCACGGCCCTTTGTGCATACCGGACAGGTGTCTTTACAAAAATGCGCCAGCGATTTTGTTATCTTTCCATGCGTCATTGTCATACCTCATTAATATTTGGGGATTCATTGATTATAGTGTGGAAAACCGTTAATATTGTTTCCGCTTCCTTTTTCGTGAATTCTGATATATAGCAACAATCACACAGGCATGGCAATGGATTAATGCGTATTTGCAGGCGCACTCATAACGAACATTCATGGCGGTGACATATGCTTCGTTTTTTACCGGACTTTATCCTCGGATCGCTGGGGTTTCTACTCCTGGGGCTGAACACTTTTTTCTGGGTGCCTTTGTTATATTCGGTGGCATTTCTCAAGCGATTAATAAAGGCGGAATCTTTCCGGAATTTCTGCACAAAGATCAGCATCTGGATAGGCAAGGGGTGGATCGACGGCAACAGGGCCATAATCCGGCTGACAACAAAAATCGACTGGGATGTGACGGGACTCGAGAAACTGCCCGATAAAAAAAGCTGGGTCCTTATCTTCAGCAACCACAGGTCGTGGGTGGACATCTTCGTGCTGCAAGCCCTGTTCAACCACAGGCTACCGTTTCTCAAGTTTTTCCTCAAACAGGAACTGCGAACGGTTCCGCTAATGGGCCTGGCATGGTGGGCTCTCGATTTTCCATACATGAAACGGTATTCAAAAGCCGTCCTGGCAAAACACCCCGAGCTGGCGGGAAAAGACCTCGAAACCGCCCGTGAAGCGTGCCGGAATTTCAAGAAAGCCCCGGTTTCGGTTATCAATTTCCTGGAGGGGACCCGCTTTTCACCCGAAAAGCACATGCAAAAAAATTCACCCTACAGAAACCTGCTTCCGCCGAAGGCCGGAGGAGTGGCGGTCGTGGTTGAAGAAATGCGGGATTACCTGGCCGGAATAGTGGATGTAACCATTGTCTATTCACCCGACCGGGTGACTTTCTGGGATCTTTTCTCGGGCAGGATAAAAAGGATAATCGTGAATGTCGATTTCTTTCGCGTTCCCGATGAGATATCCGTGGGCGATTATGCAAATGACCCGGAATTTGCCGAAAAATTCCGGCAATGGTTAAATATGCTCTGGGGGAAAAAAGATATGATCATAGATTCGATCAAGCCGCACCATTGTTAATGAATGGGTACCCGGCAACAATGCGGGCGCCTATGTTGTTTCAGCAAATATTGAGGCGATAAAGCCCGGTTAGTTTTCTTTTTAAAAATCGCCATTTTCCGGACAAGGGATGATGATTTCATCCCTTGCTTGAAACGGCCCAATGATCATTTCTCAAAAACCCCCAGCTTCACCGGCAGCCACCAGGTAAAACCAAACACCATTGTTTTAATAAATATCTGTTCCGGCGTTAATCCTTTTTCCTTTCCAATGGGCAGTGACATGGTAAGTTCCAGGGGATGCAGGATGCCCCATGCCGGCATCACACACCACCAGAGGATTTTTAGTGTGGTGTTTTCAAATGGAAAGAATATACCAAAAAAAATGTACAGCCAGCCTGCGACACTTCCCGCCATCATGATTTTCCAGAAATTTTGCATAGTCATCCCTCCCTCTTGTTTAATGCTACCCCAATATTTTTTCCTATCCCCCCGAGAATTGCTGTCGTATTTATTCACCACTTACTCAATAACGAAAATGGAGTCGGATCTTAAATATTGCCGCACAATCATTTAACTCAAACAGTTAATAATTAAGATCCGACCCCACTGCCCGCTCAACCTCTTGCCCGCATCATCTTGTGATGTAGTCTTTCAGCCCTTAAGCAAAAGGCTTCAAGCTTTGCATGAATTACCTGTGGAAAGGCAGATCCGTCACTTTCAATAGCCAGAAAAGGAAGTTCCTCAATATCTTCAAGAATCGATTTGAGCCGCATGTCTTGCGGTGCGGTTGCAAGCTTGTCCTCCCGGTTCATGGTCTCGTTTAATATCGCCTCGGACATCCGGTTCGGCATACAGCCAAAAGGTCCTATGGCAATGACACCGCACGCCTCGTTTACAATTTCGGTAAGGGCGCTTCCGACGGTAAGGATCACTTCACCCGCCAAATTGGGTGAAACATAGGATTTGGCATTATCGATGACGGTATTAATATCCACCATCTGAGCATGGACAAGACCCGATTTTTTCAGCAGGTTCTTTAAACGCTTTTCATGTCTTGCCATGAATCTCTTTTTTATCATAAAGCCCACTTTTTCAGATAGCGTCATGGACATATAGACCAGCTTTTTATCGACCAGGTAGTCCGAATAAATCAGCCATTCCGCAATGGGCGCACAGGTTGTAGCAAGCCCTCTTTTAGCCAGAACTTCGGTCAGATACCGGCGGGACAATCCGTCCCGCCGTACAAACATTTCTCCTGTAAGAAAGATCAGAGGGACATCTGTCGGCGGCTGTTTCATGGGAATCTCGCCAAGATTCCAGCTCGTTTTTTCAAGCTGGTTTTCAAGTCCCGAAAAATTACTTGTTTCAAGAACATCCAGTATCCTGCGCCATTCTTTTTCAAATATGGCCATCCCGCTGTCAACATCCGCGGCATTTGCAAGAATCATGGATCGTATGTCTTCCATAACGTCTGACACAACTACCGCCCACCAGGCCCTGATCTGGAATTCGGTGCCAAGCCCCCCGTAACTGTTTTCCGATGAAAGGGAGAGAAGCGCCACATCCGGGATATCTAATCGTTTGAGCAAATCTTCCATAAAAACATAGTACTGGCCGAACCGGCACGGCCCCGACCCCGTGGGCATAAAATAG
This sequence comes from Deltaproteobacteria bacterium, assembly GCA_013151835.1. Taxonomy (GTDB): domain Bacteria; phylum Desulfobacterota; class Desulfobacteria; order Desulfobacterales; family Desulfosalsimonadaceae; genus JAADHK01. The sequence goes on along the minus strand of JAADHK010000048.1, from coordinate 3,631 downwards.
ACAAGAATTTCTCCGTCTTTTTTCTCATTTTGGATATAATTCAGCAATGATCCGGTTGTCAGTAACAGCGGCAGGCACTCTTTACAGCTTGTGTTGGCTCTGCCGAGCTTGAGAATCGTCTCGTCTGAAGGCGGGTGAACCACCACGTTCATCCCTTTGGATTTAAAGCAGGCGCCCAGGGCTTCCCCCGCAATTCGACCCACAGACGCAAAAAGCATTGTGACTGACGGGTCCGTCATGGGAAGCGTTTTCCCGGATGATGTGGTCACCATGGGAACACCCCTTACAATAGATGTTCTGGCTGCTCTGTAGATGTCCGGCTTTATTTGGTCCGGGGCCTTACCGGGTTCCTGAAGCTGCCGGTATGCCGCCACAATATCGAGATACGCCTCTATGCGTGTTTCAAGCCCTGCATCTGCCGAATGGCTGTCGAGTTCAAGAGTCAGGGAGGGCTTTTTACCCATGATGCTTCTGAAATAACCGATAAGAAATGAATCCGGACCGCAGGAAAAATTGGTGATGTATGTGCCAAAAAGCTGGGGGTGTTTTTCAACAAACCGGGCCGCCTTCATAATCAGCTGCCCCATCCCCCAGTACATGTGTTTTTTATCCCTTTCCTCCCCAACGCTGAGAAAATCGATGGGAATGACCTGGACGCCCCTTGATACCAGTTTATGAGGAATCCCCATGTTGGCTTCCTCCACATACCCGTTGTAGGATCTGGCAAATACCACCACGGCCGTTCTGTCGGGATCTGATTCCAGCTCGGCCATCACGCGTTTACCGGTTTGCCTCATCTCGGCAAAGCACGCGTTCTGTGTGGCTACCGCTTTTTTAAATGCAACCACGGCCTTTTTCTTTGCTTCGCCCATCTTTGCGGCAATCTCAACAAACTCGTTGATTGCTGTTTCAAGTCCTTGCCTGAAATCCAGAAGCGGCGTCAGTATTTGCGTGCCCTTTGCTTTTAATTTTTCAATCCGGTCTCTGAATGTGGTCTGCAAATAAAATGTTTCACCCTGAACAAAAGGGCATAATTGTGCGCTGGCCTCTCCGTTGCTGCTGGGTATGGTTTTAAAATGGGGAAGAAATATAAAATCCCGCTGATCACTCGACTCGATCAAAGAATAGAAAAACCCGTGGGCAAGTTCCGCAGGATAGCAGAAAGCCGCCCCCCGCCTGTCGATCCCCTCCTGGGACGGCGCATCCGGCAGGATGATGTCATATCCCAGTTCTGTAAAAAAAGTTGAATACAGCGGGTAATAGGTATTCACCAGGAAGCTTCGGTTGATTAGCACCCGGCCCTTGGGTGTTGTCCCCTTCGGCAGCGAAGCCGCATATTTATCAAAAATAAGCGATTGCCGGAGCCTCACCAGATCAAGGGTTTTAATGTCATATGAAATATTGCGTCTTAAATTGTAATATCGGTTACAGGCACCGCCGAAGGGATATTTTTCCCCCTCCAGCTCAATCATTGCAATTTCGCATTTTCGGTCACACTTTTCTTTTCCGCCGCCGCATATGAAGGATTTACCGTAATTTACATCACGTGCCACAAGGGTTTTGAGGTCAAACTGTCCCGCCTCCATAATGTTGTTTTCAATGCGTTTCTTAACCTCAAGGGCCACGCCAAAGGCGCCCATCAGCCCGGGTTCCGGAGGGACAATGATCGGTTTGCCCACCAGGGCGGCCATGGCCAAAGGAACGGCATGGTTATAGCACACACCTCCCTGCATGAAGATTTTCTCTCCAACCTGCCGGTTCCCCTTGACGCGGTTTGCATAATTCATGCAGATTGAATAGACCAGGCCTGCAACGATATCCTCATGCGCCACGCCTTCGTGAATCGCATTCTTGATATCCGATGAGATAAACGCGGCGCACTGGTCGTTAAAGTTCGGCGGGGTTTTCCCTTTCATCGCAATATCCGCGATGTCTTCCATGGCGACATTCAGCGATTCTAACGCCGACTCTTCAAGAAATGACCCGGTCCCTGCAGAACATGCCTCGTTCATTGCATAATCGGATGATACGCCGCTGGTAATATACGTATATTTTGCGTCCTGGCCGCCGATTTCAAAAATCGTATCCACCTTATCATCAAAAAATACGGCTGCAGCGGCATGTGCGATAATCTCGTTGATCACACCATCCGTCAGGGCATGAAGTCCTGCAATCTGGCGGCCGGAGCCGCAGACGCCCAGGCCGGAAATTTTGATGCTGTCGGGATCAACCGCAGATGCCACCTGCTCGAGTATCGCTTCGTAACACTTTCGCGATGCGCCGACAGGATCGCCGTTGGTCCTCAGATAGATGGAGGCGAGCATGGCATTGTCGTCTCTCCTCAAGAGCACCGCCTTTGTGGTCGTAGACCCCACGTCAAGGCCCAGGATGCAGTGATCTCCTTTTCTCGCTATATCTGTTTTAATGGTTTTAAATTCCACCTGATCTGAAAAATCCGCAAGAGGAGGCAAAGATTCAAACGGTTCGATCTCTGTTCTGAAAAGCGATTCTATTCCAGGAAACGGCGCAGTCTGGTGATCCAAAGCCCACAACGCCGTACCCAGGGCTTCAAAATACGGAGCTTCTTTCGGAACAATCAGCCCCGGTATTTCAGCCTTAAGATTGCTTATCATCATCTTGTTCAAAGCTGTCCCGCCGGTCACCATGATATTTTTACGATCCACTTTTTTCAAAAGCTCCAGGACCTTGTTCGACATCATGACACACAATCCGGCCGTGACTTTTGACTTTGGAATTCCCTTGTTGGTGGCATGGGTGCAGTCCGACTTGCAAAATACGGAGCACCGTCCCGATACATGGCGTGGCTCTTCGTTATCAGTCCAGTCCTCTAAATCTTCAAGGGATACGTCCATTCGCCGGAGCTGCTGGAGAAAAAACTCCCCTGTGCCCGAAGCGCATTTATTGCCTGTCAGCACGTTGGATATCTTGCCCTTGCTGTCCAGCACATAGGTCATGAAGGTTTCACCCCCGGCCGACACCACCGCCGGGCAGACAACCTCTTTCGGTTTTACGAACTTAAACGCATACTCAACCGCTTCCGGCTCTGAAATGGAGGACAGGTTTACGAACCTGTGAAATTTTCTTCCGGTAACCGCGATTTTGTCAAATGTGCTAAAATCGAGGTTTTCCACAACAGACATCATGGTCTGCTTTGGATCACCGCCATGGTAATGAACAGAAAAATCAGCGACGCGCGTCCCATTGTTTTTATCTGCGCTGCCCCTTTGGTCGCCGTTGTTGCCGGCCTCCACCTGAACGACAGATATGGTGGAAGCGCCCAGGCAAATGCCGAGGCTCAATTTTTTCCCGTTGGACTGCCCGTTTTGTGTTGTCGTTATTTTTGATAAACTCTCTTTCATCAGCTCTGACGCTCCTGTAAAATACGTGTCTCCGCAACCCCAAAAAAATATCCCGCGAAGTGAGTACATATGTCGGTAAATGTGGGCTTCAAATATAACAATTCATTAAAAAAAGCAACGGAGCATTTTTTATGATCTCGTAAAAAGTCAGACAACCCGGTAAAGATGGCTAAGTATAAAGTTCCATATACAAGGCGTAGTGGTGTCACGAAAGCGGAGGCATACATATAGTATTCCGAGCATTTCGCGAC
>JAADHK010000044.1 GCA_013151835.1 Deltaproteobacteria bacterium | reverse complement strand
GGAAAAACTGGATGAAATCAAAAAAACCTTTGCCGCGCTTTATCCAATACCTGCGTTTGGAACACTCGCCGAAAAGATTTCCGCTTACTGGAATAAAAAACTAACCGATATATGGAAAAACAAGCCTTCTGATATCCGCGAAAAAGACCTCTCCTATGATCCTGCGGACCCGCTTTGTCGCATAATGCAAAAGACCGTTGTAATCGCCTATGCCGACAGCGTGTTTGATAAGGGAAAAAAGACCCTTGCCACGCTGGACAGCTTTCTTTGCCGCCACTTTCCGGCTGTTGGCGGACTTCACCTGCTCCCCTCATGCGAGGTATGCGACGAACGTTTTAATGACGGCTATTTTTCCCAGGTCGTGCGGGACCGTATCCACCCCAGGTTTGGCTCCAACGAACTCTTTGCGGACATGATGAAAAAATATTTTTCCATGACCGATTTTGTCCTAAACCACGTGGACATAGAACATCCAGAATTTAAAGCGTATCTAAGCGGCGATGATGCGGCCGGCCGCTGTTTTTATGTATTTTCAGAGCCCGAGTATCTTTCACGCAAAAAAAACGGTGATTTTGATAATGTTTTCAGGCCCAGGCCATTTCCGCTTTTCAGCATATTCCGCCGTCGTCCAAAAGATGGCAACATGGCGAAAATGGATAATCCGGCAAAGGCGAATGAAATAAACCGTTGCATTGCGCCGGACTTTCTGCCCGAACCGGTGATCGGCCTTTTATCGATATTTTCAAAGATCAGAAACGACCAGATGCTTTCAGACGAAGATTATAAATATATTGTCATATTCAGGGAGCACCTTGCGTCAACAGGAGTTGATCCCGATATACTGTTTACTATTTCCACCACCCAGGAGACCGGTAATATCCCGTATATTTTTAATGAGAATATACGCACTCAGGCCGACCTTCTTTTTGCCGCCGGATATGAACGGGACGCCGCCGAACGGATCGGGAAAAAATTCGTATCAGCCGCACCGGCAGTCTTTGGCGAGGAAATTCGGGCATTGACCACCTTCAGCCATGTCCAGGTCGACCTCAACACAACGACGTTTGAGGGACTCTGCCTTCTTGCCGATGACTTTGCATGGTATCTTTCCATGGATATGAACATGCTGCGGCTCGATGCGGCCAATTTCGCGTTTAAAAAATGGAAGACATCCTGTTTCGGCCTGCCGGAAGTCAAACTGCTCATGAAAATACTCTACCTGTCCATGGAATGCGTCTCCCCGAGAATCGTTGCAAATCTGGAAGTAAACGACCGCCTGTCCTCCATATTGGAGCAGATGGCCGATAATGACGCTCCTCCGCCCATGATGTATGATTTTCATCTCCCTTCCCTTCTTCCGGTTGTCGTAAATGAGACAAACGCCGATATTCTTGCGCAAGTTCCCCGGCTGATCGACAAATACGATATTCCGGCCCAAAGCATACGGTTCAGCCTGGCCGAAAGCCATGACGGAAAATCGGTGAGGGGAAGCCTCGATTTTCTCACGATCGCCCGGCGCCAGGCCCTTGCGGACATCGTTGAAAAAAACGGGGGCAAGATCAAATATAAGGCCGTGCCGTCACGTCGCTGCACTAAAGGCGAGCTTTACGAGATTAAAAGCGAAATCAGTACGGCCATGCAAAGATTGCTGACCGGACTTTTTACCTCCAACGATCAGGGGGCGCTGTTCTTAAAGGATTCGATTCAAAGCGTGTCCGATATGGCAAAAATGATGGAATTGGATGAACAGGCGCTAAAATCCGATCCCGTGCTGGCCTTTTTTGCAAACCGGCTTCTTTTCGGAAAAGAACCCTATGAGCTTTGCGTAACAACACGCAACTGCCTTGCGGCGCTGGATGATCCGAAATCAGACGCCGCACGCTTTCTTTCGTTTTACACGTTAGCCTTTGCCATGATGGGCAGAAATGTAAAGTCAATCTATTTCAACGATCTTTTGGGGCTTGAAAACGACTACGTGCGGATGGAAAAGACCGGGGAACTGCGAGATATCAAACGAACCCGCTCCGAGCTGGACGCGCTTGAAAAGGAGCTTTGCGATAAAAATTCTCTCCGCAGCCTGATCGCGCGAGGGATAAACGGGCTGATTGAAATCGTCGATTCAGACCCGGCCCTCCATTTTACTGGAAACGAGGCCGAATACATTGGTTCCGGCAGCCCGTGCGTAGCCCTTGTTTTAAACCATTGCGGACGCTTTCGCACTCTTGTTGCCATAAACCTCTCGGATCGGCACCAGGAAGTTTTACTCGACCCGAAAACCCTCGGCCTCGAGGCAGCCGATGAACTTGCGGATCGTTTCACCGGCAGGCATTTTATAATGGAAAAGGTTTTTGAGTTAAAACTTGAACCGTATGAAAGGATGTGGCTTGCGCGGGGATGACAAAATCCGGCATATGATGCTCATAAGCCGCACGTCTTGTGAAAAACAATATCGGGAAATACTTCCATGGTGTTGGATAAACGCCACTCACTGGCCGCCATATATGATAGATTCCCCTCGGCGTCCAGGGCGAGATTGGCCTCATTCTTGTCCTTGAACTCCTGGAGCTTCCTGCGGTTATCACAGCTTATCCACCGGGCCGTGGCATAATCCACTGCTTCGTAAACCGCATCCACCCCGTATTCCGCCTTGAGCCGCGCCATGGTCACATCAAACTGAAGCACACCAACCGCTCCCAGAATATATTCACTGCCTGCGAGCGGCCGGAAAATCTGAATACAACCCTCTTCCGCCATCTGCATCAGGCCTTTTTTAAGCTGCTTGGCCCTTAACGGATTTTTAAGCAGAACCCGGCGGAAATGCTCGGGCGCAAAATTGGGAATACCCGTGAACCGGAGCGGCTCCTTGTCGGTAAAGGTGTCGCCGATCTTGATGGTGCCGTGATTATGGATGCCGATAATATCGCCCGGATAGGCCTCTTCAACATTATTGCGATCCTGGGCCATGAAAATCGTGGCATTGGCCAGGGTCATTTCCTTGCCGAGCCTGTGGTGACGAACCTTCATGCCGCGCGTGAATTTTCCGGAGCAGATACGAAAAAACGCGATCCGGTCCCGGTGTGCCGGATTCATATTGGCCTGGATCTTAAAGGCAAAGCCCGAAAATGCACTTTCTTCCGGAAGGACAGGCCGGCTGGTGGTGAAACGGGGGCCGGGCGGAGGCGCAAGCTCGACAAAGGCGTCAAGCAGCTCCTTTACCCCGAAATTGTTAATGGCGGACCCGAAAAAGACCGGGGTCTGGCCCGCATTTAAATATTGTTCATGGTCAAAGGGATTGGCCGCCCCTTCAAGGAGTTCGATATCCTCCCGGAGTTTATCCGCCTGGCTGCCGAGCAATTTGTCGAGCATGGGGTCGGCAAGGTCTTTGACCACAAGGCCCTCCTGCTTGCGGGTGTTACCGCCCGGGGTAAAAATATGCAATTGCCGGCAATAAATATTGTAAACGCCCCTGAAATTTTTGCCCATGCCGATGGGCCATGAAAGCGGAGAACACTCAATCTGGAGCTTATCTTCTATATCCGCGAGAATTTCCAGGGGGTCCATGCCCTCGCGGTCAAGCTTGTTTATAAAGGTCATGATTGGCGTGTTGCGCATTCGGCAGACTTCCATGAGTTTTTCGGTCTGTGTCTCCACACCCTTGGCGGAGTCGATGACCATGAGCGAACTGTCCACGGCCGTCAGCACCCGGTAGGTGTCTTCGGAAAAATCCTGGTGACCCGGGGTATCGAGCAGGTTAATCTCAAAATCCCGGTAATTGAATTTCAGCACCGATGTCGTAACCGAGATACCACGATCCTGCTCAATGGCCATCCAGTCGCTGACTGCATGCCTGGAGGTTTTACGCGATTTCACCGCTCCGGCCATCTGGATTGCGCCACCAAACAGCAACAGCTTTTCGGTAAGGGTCGTCTTGCCCGCATCCGGATGGCTGATAATACCGAAGGTTCGCCGTCGCTGGATTTCTTTTTTCAATTTATTGCTCAATTTACATCCTGTTGTTTAAATTTGCCTGTGGATGCGGGAGTATGCCGAAACCAGGATGGTGTGTCAAGGGTAAGATTTTACATCAGACACAATGTCGTAACTTAAGCGATTATTTTAAAAACCAACCGCAGAATGTCGAAGTTTTTTTACTTCTGCGGTTCAACATTCCTTGTTCAATATTCGACATTTTTTAATAAAACAGCCAATGCCCTTAAGAATTCCATGGCAATACCTCCTATTGATAATCAACAGGAGATATAATTTTCACAGGCCCGGAATGAGGCTTAATGTAAGTGGTTGTTTTCACGGCATTGAAAAAGAATGTTTCAGTTGCAACGCGCGTTGCAACTGAAACAAACGGGAAAAATTACGGAGGGGATGTTTCATCATTTTTCAGCATTTTGAGTAAATCGGAATACTGGCTCCGGATACCTTCCAGATATACCGCCATAGCGGTAATGGGGGGCCAAGAAGAGCGAATCCAAGTGGCAAGAAAACAGTTTTATATCAAACTGTTAACATAAGCAGTGGATTGTCTGCATACACCAATCCGATTTCTAATCAAGATTACATATAATGGTAGAAAATCACTATGATATTTAAAGGTTGGTTAATGATGTCAGCGACCTGCTGAACCGGTTTGGCACATTTTTTGAGGCCCTGTTTTAACCTACCGGTGGCTGACCAGCTTTCCGGGGCGGGTTTCGCACCCGCTAAAAAATATGACCTTGCCCTGCCACTCAATGATTTAATTCAAGATTTGACACCCATTACATTAAGTTTGTCGCAAAACTGTCGCGCCTCTTTGATGTCAATGCCAGTAACCTCAATCCTTTGCGACAGAGGTGCCTCTCCGACTTTGGTTCCCTCAGTCGAGGAGATTCCGGCAATACCGGGTAGGGTGAAGAAAATGGTAATTATGGCAACCACATATCGTAAATTCAGTCCTTGCACATGAAACTCCCCGTTTGTTTCTTCTAAGAACGTTGCTAATCAGCCGCGCTGCTTTTTGCGTCGGCACGAGAATTAGCAGGGTTATGCATCATATTCCGTCTCGAGTTCTCCACACCCGGATATCCACCAGCGTGCCGTTCTCGTCAAATCCCCAAAAGGCAGTTACATTGCATTTTAATGGAATTCCTTGGTAGTCTCCAAGACTAGCTCGAATCGACGAGCTACCGACTTTGTTCAGATAGTCGACTTCTGATGGATACCCCGTTGTTCTGTCAATTCCCTGACTCTCCCAACCATTATCCCGGATTATATTTTCAACTTGTGAAATGCTATTCCCGACTGGGGTCATATCAAGGAGCCAGCTCTTCACCATAGCATCTGGGCGACGCAATGGATTAAAGAACAAAAGAAGCAAGAATACAAGAAAGGCGGTACCTACAGAATATCCTATGTACTTAACTATTTTGTTCATATCGCTTCAGGATGATGCATAAATTGGTTATTCAATAGCCGACTTTTTTTGTTCCGGAAATCGAGATGTTGATGGATATTATCAAAAATGGGCAAAACAATCAAAATATACATAAATTATGTATTATCAATAATTTATAAAACTATAGATTTAAAACGAAAAATTTAACAACGTTCAAACACTCTTTTTTCGCCCTAATTCATACACTTCAAGCCGACTCGTCAATTTTGGTTTTTACTTCATAGAACTCATTGAACACTCCGGCCATCTATGTACACGCCTCATTTTTACCGCTAGGCTGCTGAATATCTGTTACATTCTTGACTTATAAGCGGCAAGCCACCCAAAAGCATTCTCGAAAATCACTGGCTCCGGGATCGCCGATCACCTTTAGTATGCGGCAGGGCCATAATCAGCACCCAATACGTGCCGTAGAAGGATTTGCGATTCCTTGCGCAGGCAGCGCCGATGGCTGTTATCGTGGGGTTCATGAGGTTTGCGCAATGGGGAGGGCTTTGGAGCCAGTCTTCCACAACCGCTTCGGGGCTTTCAAACCCGGCTGATATATTTTCAGAAACAATACGCCAGGAAAACCCGGCTGCATTTGCCCGCACGCCCACATCCGACCCGTCTGATCCGAGGTGATCAAAAAAATCGTTTTTCGCCATATCCCGGGCGTGTCTGAGTGCAGCTTGAGACAAACGATCGCTCCATATCACCGGTCCGGGAGGTGAAAAAAGCCTGTTGCCGCATCTGTGGATTCCTTGCCTGGCCCGGTTCACCGCGGATAGCATGTCCTCGGCAAGGCGCTTGGAATCCGGGCACTGGATAAGGGTGTTTTCATTTATCACCCTTAAAACGGGCTTCTCATTCACCGAACATCCTGATGCAAAGAGAAAAAAGACCGGAATTATAAACGCAATCCGCTCCATGCACAAAAACCACCCTGGTCTGTTATGCTGAGAAAAGGATTTTGAATAGGCCATGGACCATTGCCCTCCCCTTCAGCACTTGAAATAATCCCGATACCATTTGATGAATCTTTTTATCCCCTCGGAAATGGGCGTTTCCGGCCTGAAGCCAACAGCGTCATACAGGGCGTCGATGTCGGCATAGGTTGCTTTCACATCCCCGGGCTGGAGCGGCAAAAACTCTTTTTCCGCTTTTTTTCCTAATGCATCCTCGATGGCCCCTATGAAATCCATCAAAGGGACCGGGTTGTTATTGCCGATGTTGTATATCCGGTAAGGCGCATAGGAAGTGCCGGAATCAGGAGTATCGCCGGACCAGTCCGGATCGGGCTCGGGTATCTTTTCGATCACCCGGCATACCCCTTCAACGATGTCGTCGATATACGTAAAATCACGCAGCATATCACCATTATTAAAGATGCTTATGGGCTTTCCTTCAAGAATGGCTTTCGCAAACAGGAAAAGGGCCATGTCCGGTCTGCCCCAGGGACCGTAGACCGTAAAAAAGCGCAGTCCTGTGCAGGGAAGGCCATACAGGTGACTATAGCTATGGGCCATGAGTTCATTGGCCTTTTTGCTGGCGGCGTAAAGCGATACCGGGTGATCCACGTTGTGGTGAACTGAAAAGGGCATTTTCGTGTTGGCGCCGTAAACCGAACTTGAAGATGCAAACACCAGGTGCCGCACATCATTGTGACGGCAGCATTCCAGGATGTTCACAAACCCCACAAGGTTGGAATCCACATAGGCATGGGGGTTTTTCAGGGAATATCTCACTCCGGCCTGGGCCGCAAGGTTCACGACCGCATCAAACCTGTGATCTTCAAAAAGGGCGGGAAGGGCCTGCCGGTCGCTGATGTCCAGATTAACAAAAGAAAACCCGGGCATGGTTTCAAGAATTTTCAGGCGGTTTTTTTTCAGATTCACGTCATAATAAGGGTTTAAATTATCTATCCCGACCACATTGCATCCATTGCCCGATAGCCGGCGCGCAAGATGAAACCCGATAAATCCGGCCGCGCCGGTGATAAGTATGTTTTTCAATTTATACCCCCTCAAGAAAATCCAGCAGCAGCCTGACCCCGAACCCGGTTCCCCCGGGGCCTGCATAATCTCCGCCTTTTGCGGCATATGCGGGACCGGCGATATCAATATGGCACCATTTTTTTGTCTTCACGAACTCGGACAAAAAGAGCGCGGCGGTTATGGCCCCGCCCCAGCGGGTGCTGCTTACGTTTTTAATGTCCGCAAAATCGCTTTTCAAGAGTTTTTTATAGTCTTCGGGAAGCGGCATGTTCCAGCAGCGTTCATGGGTCCTTTTGGATGAATCGACAATACCGGCGGACAAGTCTTCATCCGGGGAAAAGACACCGGCTAACTTTTCACCCAGGGCCACCACGCAGGCCCCCGTAAGGGTCGCCATATCGATGATCATATCCGGTTTATACTCTTTTTCCGCATAGCTCAATGCATCTGCAAGTATGAGGCGGCCCTCGGCGTCCGTGTTGTCGATCTCCACTGTCTTTTTACTGTAAGTTTTTACAATATCTCCCGGCCGGGTGGCATCGCCGGAGGGCATGTTTTCAACTATGGGCATAACTCCGGTTATCCTGCACCCGTAATTGAGCCGGGCCGCAGTGATTACGGTTGCCGCCACCGCTGCGGCTCCGGCCATATCCATTTTCATCTCTGATATGCCCGACGAGGGTTTCAGGTTAATTCCCCCGGAATCAAAGGTCACCCCCTTACCCACGAGTACGACGCTCTTATTCCAGGACTTGGGGCTATATTCGAGCACCACCATTTTAGGTCTCCGGCTGCTTCCGGCACCCACGGCCAGGATCGCATGCATGCCGTTTTTCTTCATGTCCCGGTCGTCCATCACCACGGCTTTAAGCTCTTCTTTTGCGGATGCCTTGACGATGGAACGTGCGAACAGGTCCGGTCTCTTGTCGTTTGAAGGCATGGAGACCCATTCGCGGGCAAGAAGCGTTCCCTTGCAGATCAGTGAAATCCGGCTTGCAAGATCGTCAATAACACCTGCCCCGGAATCCCCGCAAATCACTATTTTCTTAAAGGGCTTTTGTTCCTTTTTTCCACGATAATGATCAAAGCAATGGTTCGCAAGACAGGCGCCTTCCATGACCGGCCCGGCGGAAGGCAGTTCTTCGGGATCAGGTAGATCGACTTCGGGCACGCAGAGGGCGATGCTTGAAAGCTTCATCCCGATCCCTTTTTTAACCGCACGGCCCGCTGCGGCCCGGAGGCTTTCCGAGTTAATATCTTTTGCCTTGCCAAGACCGCAAAAAAGCACGCGTCCGGCCGCGACCCCGGAAATATCATAAAAGAGAAGTTCCGATCCGGCCTTGCCGTCAAATTCCGGATAGGTCTTTGCCCGCTTAACAAGGTCCGCAGTCGCGGAGCCCTTATATAGCGATTTATTCTCACTCACGAATAAAACAGCCATGTCGGTTTTTACGGCTGCAATATCTTTTCTGCTGATTTTAAGCATGTTTCTCCTCCTGAAATGATGAAATGCAACTAAACACCCACACAAGGCTCGCCTTTACCCGAGGACGTACCGGATTGCCGGCACGAAAACGCAAAATGCGAGAACCCACTTAATTGCTTTTGCAGGCACAAACTTCTGCATGCGCGCACCGCAGTAAATACCGGCAAACCCTCCCACACCAAACAGCAGGCCCAGCAGCCAGTCGGGCGCCACGGCCATGCCGGGGTAATATGGCGCTATAACCTGGTACGTGATAACGCTTGCCACGGATGTCACAAAAGTGCCCATCAATGCCGGGCCTGCGATAACATAAACCGGAAGTCCGAAAATCGTCACAAAAAACGGGGCCACGATGGAACCGCCGCCGATACCGTATATCCCCCCTATGATTCCAACGATCAGGCACAATAGCATAATTGTCGGCGTGCGGACATCAAAAGTTTTGCCGTTAAAATCAAAACTGATATGAAACAAACCGCAATTCCGCATGATCAGCCCTGCGCCTGTGCAAGCCTCCTTTTTTGATAAATCCGATTTTGATAAATCCGGGCGGCCCTGTTTTTTGAAAACCGGCCCTGCGCCCTTGCTCTTAGGCCAGACCAGGTCTTTGACCAAAGTGCCGCCGATATAAAACAATACAACAGCCACAAAAAGCTTGAAACTACGGGGATCAGGCAGATATTTCACCCGAATCAGCGTGCCGGTGACCACACCCGGCAAAGTGCCCACGACCACTGCGGCCGTGAGGGGCCATACCATCCTTCCTTCCCTGAAATACCGAAAAACCCCGCCGGGTATGGCAACAATATTGTAAAGCTGGTTGGTTGCGCTCACTGACGGCGAGGAAAAGCCTAGGACGCTTACCTGAAAAGGGAGCAGGAGAAAGGCTCCCGATACTCCTCCCATTGACGTGAAAAAAGAAATGCAGAACGCCGTCACCGGGGGCACCCAAATCGCAACATCTATGTCGGCCACCACAAAATGCATGTTAATTCCCTGGATCAGAGTGTAAAAGCTCCCGCCTCAACATATCGAGCGCCGTTTCCGAAAAAATCCGTTTATTAGCAAGGCGGGCTGGAAATGGAAACCAGAATTTTTTTGAGATTGTCTTTTCAGATGTTGCAAGCCCAACACACAATGTGCCCACCGGTTTATCGTCCGATCCTCCGCCGGGCCCGGCAATACCACTTACGGCTATGCCGAAATCAGCATTGCAAATACTCAGCACGCCGGATGCCATTGCCCGGGTCGTCTCTTCTGAAACGGCACCGTATTTTTCTATTATGCCAGGATCGACTCCGAGTATACCTGTTTTTGCGCTATTGGCATAGGTTACGGCGGAAAAAAGAAAATAGTCCGAGCTTCCGGCGATATTGGTAACCCGGTCGGCGATAAGCCCGCCGGTACAGCTTTCAGCCACGCCGAGCGTTGCACCTGATTTTCGAAGCAGTCGGCCGACAACGGCTTCCATGGTCTCGCCTTTTTCCGAAAATATCCATTTGCCAAGCCTTTCGAGCACGGCCCTGCCGGACTCTTCAAGTGCCTGGTTTGTCGCCCTTTCATCCTCACCCGATCCGGTCAGCTTGACATAGATTACAGGAAAGCGCGCGATCATGCCGATCTTAATGCCTTTAAATTTATTTTCAAGGTCTTTAATCCGGCCGTTCACCTCGGCTTCCGGGATGCCGAACAGCGAAAAAATCCTCTGCATCGAAACCTGTCGTGAAAAATCGGAAAGGCATTCCGATTCGATCATGGGAATTACCGACCGGATCAACATCCTCTCCATTTCACGGGGCACTCCGGGGAGGAAGAAAAAAGAGCATTTAGAAATTTTAAGTAAAAATCCCGGGGCCGTGCCCGCGTCGTTTATGATGGGACGCGCGCCTTTGGGGAGCATGGCCTGCTTTGCGTCGGATTCGGTCATACTCTTTGAAAATCGGGTAAAAATAGCCTTGATCGATTCGAGGGCCTTTTGGTCTTCCACAAGAGGCGCTCCGGCTGCCATGGCCACAGCCTCTGAGGTAAGATCATCCATGGTGGGGCCGAGACCCCCGGTTGCCACAACGATATCCGCCCTGCCAGCGATTTGTGAAACCGCATCGCAAATCTCTTTTAAATCGTCTCCAACGCAGGTATGCCGGGCCACGCGCACACCTGCCCGTGCCAGATGATCGGCGATAAACGCGGCGTTGCTGTCAATCACCGCGCCCGAGCAAACCTCATCTCCTGTTGAAAGAATTTCTGCGATCATGTTACAGCCCCCTTCCTTGAAACGCATATGGATAAGGTCGGGGAGAAACCCCGCCTTTGTTAATTCAGCTCTGGTCATCCCTGGTCATAAGGGGGTCATCCGGGGGTCATCCGGGGGCTTATGCCACTTTGCGATATCGGGTTACTTCCACCTGACGATGTATACTTTTAGCTTCTTCCACTATACGTTCAACATTTGCGGCTACTTCGTCAGAAAGCCACTCATTCCCGCATAATGAGCAAAGTGTTGCCGGCACATTCCTGATTACCACCAGAGTATCTTCCATATCTGCCGTGAATGTTGTGGTTCCATTTTTTTTAAGGCCTCCACACAGTGGACAAATATTCTTGGATGAACTCATTATCCCCTCCTGGTTTTAAAGTCTTTTTCAAAGTGTTCTCCATCCGGCCAATAAGCTGTGATTAGGAATATCTTTCGCCCGACAAGATCATAGGCAATAACTGCATGCAATGGCTGATTTTGCCATATTCCGTGAAATAATCCGCTCGGAAAAGGCTTGTCATCAGGATAATTCTCAATTATCTCTCCCGTACAAATGATATGTTTCACAGATGCTCTGCTGATCCCCTTTTCCAGCATTCTCTTTAGAGCATGTACAGACCATTCTATTCTGTCTTGCAAAATTATATCGGCCAACAGGTCATCGTTCATTGTCTGCTTATTCCCTGTTTTGATTTTATGGTTAACCTGATAAAAGAAGGCCCAAGCACACCGCACAAAAAAACCGGGTCCGGCGCTGGCCTGAATCGGTGCAATCAGGGTTAACACGGAACATAGGATAATGACAATTAATCTTTTGATCAACGCATATTCTGCACACTTCTTTTTTCGTTCATTCATTAATACCGACATTGCAGGCCTTGATCATCGTTTCGGCCATCCTGTAGGGGTAAGCTTACCCTGATCATAGGGCAACCACAGGGGGTTGCCCCTACAAAAACCGGATATTGGCCGAAACGATAATCAAGGCCACATTGCAGTATGTCGGATGTCAGAACTCGTAAAAACATCTTGACATTTGCAAGCGATTGGCGATAAGAATTTGTAAAGGCAATAAAGGCAAAATATGAAAACTTTGAGCATACAAACTAAGACAAAACTTCAAAACTGGTGGTGGCAGAGCCGCAAATCCGGGTCTGCCGACGGATAACAGCCAGTTGTAAAACTTGCTGATATAAAGACCGCGGGCGGGCAAAACCCACGGTCTTTTTTTTACCATACATTAAAAGGCCGCGGGAGTTATCCCGGGGCCTTTTTTATTGATGGCGTCATTAAAAGGAACATAAAAATGCTGATCCGAAACTTTCCGGACAAAAAAGAATTTATGCGGTTATATGAAACGCACAGCGTAGTTCCGGTCTGTCACGAAATTCTGGCCGACATGGAAACCCCTGTCTCCGTGCTGTTTAAAACATACCCGCAAAAAGGCCCTGCGTTTCTTTTTGAAAGCGTGGAAGGCGGCGAAAGGTGGGGAAGATACAGCTTTGTCTCAACATCGGCGCGATCGCACATCAGCGTTTTTCAAACTCATGTTGAAATAGTTACAAACGGAGAAACTGAAAAAATAGAGCATGACAATAAACCGCTCGATGTTATCCGCGCCTTTATGTCCGGATTTAACGCACCGGAGCTGCCCGGCCTTCCCCGGTTCTGGGGCGGGCTCGTTGGATATTTCACCTATGAGACAATATCCTTTTTTGAAAGGATTGAAAACAGGCTCGATAAAAAGTCTCCGATCATCCGCCTGATCCTTCCCGACTCGATCATGATATTTGACAATATTAGAAACACGCTGATGATGGTCGCCATCTGTTTTAAAAAAGACGAGCCCGACGCACTCTTGGCCTATGAGAATGCCGTTGAGAGAATACGGAAGATGACCCGCCGCATCCGTGAGCCGGTCAAAATTGATGAGCCGTCCTTTAAAAAAGGCGTCAACACAGGGCTTGAACTGACGCCGCTCACAACGCCGGACAATTTTCGCAAAAAAGTCGAAACCGTGAAAAAACACATAATCGCGGGTGATGTGATCCAGGCGGTCATATCCCAGCCGTTTGTCTGCGACGCGCCGATCGACCCGCTCACCCTCTACCGGGCACAGCGCTATATTAATCCTTCTCCCTACATGTTTTTCATGCACATCGACGACATGGTGCTCGTGGGATCATCGCCTGAAACAATGGTGAGGCTCGAACACGGAACCGCGACTCTCAGGCCCATTGCCGGCACCCGGCCCAGGGGGGATTCCGAACAAAAAGACCTGCACCTTGCAAACGATCTTCTGGCGGATGAAAAGGAAAGGGCCGAACACCTTATGCTGGTGGATCTCGGAAGAAACGACCTGGGCCGCGTGGCCGAAACAGGTACGGTCCAAGTCACCGACCTGATGGTGGTAGAACGTTATTCCCATGTCATGCACCTTGTTTCAAATATTCGATGTGACATCAAAACCGGGCTCGACGCCTGGGATCTGCTTGCGGCAACATTTCCGGCAGGGACACTTTCAGGCGCGCCAAAAGTCAGGGCCATGGAGATAATAGCGGGCCTTGAGGAGTTTCCCCGAGGGCCATATGGAGGCGCCGTGGGCTATGTTTCATTTGACGGCAACATGGACCTTGCCATCACCATACGCACGGCCTGCATTGAAAACAAAAGGCTTATGGTCCGCGCCGGAGCCGGTATCGTCTATGATTCAGACCCGGAGTCGGAGCGGATTGAAACCATAAACAAGGCCATGTCAGTACAAAAAGCAATAGAAATGACGGCCCAAAGGGTCACAGGGAGGAGAGGATGATATTTGTAATCGACAACTACGATTCCTTTACCTACAACCTTGTACAATATCTTCTCGGCCTCGGGAAACATGTAAGCGTAAAGAGAAACGATGACTTTGCAATCGATGAGCCCGGCGGCGACGGCGTGCGGGCCATTTTGATATCACCCGGCCCGGGGAAACCCGAATCTGCGGGACGCAGCCTCGAGGTTATCCGTAAATATTCCGGAAAAATCCCCATCCTGGGCGTATGTCTTGGTCACCAGGCAATTGCCGAGGCATTCGGGGCAAAAATCGTTTCCGCAAAAAAAATCATGCACGGAAAGACATCGGAAATAACGACAGATGGCAAAACAATATTTGCACGTATAAAAAATCCCCTTTCCGCCATGAGATACCATTCTCTCGCCGTATCACGCGAGTCTTTGCCCGATTGCCTGGAAATATCGGCCGAGTCCGATGACGGCGAAATCATGGGCATCCGCCACAAAAAGCACCTGACCGAAGGGATTCAATTTCATCCCGAATCTATCATGACGCCCACGGGAAAGAGGATATTGAGAAATTTCTGCAAACAGGCCGGAATGTAGGGGCAGGCCCCTGTGCCTGCCCTCTCTGAAATTTTTCATAAGGCTGATACACCCTCGGAAATCAGGCGGCCACGGGGGGCCGCCCCTACGAAAATGAAACGCAGGAAAGGAGGGAACTTTATGTTTCAAAAACACCTGTCACAAATTTACGAACGAAATGATCTCACGGAATCCGAAATGGCCGAAATGATGGGGCTGATTTTTTCGGGAAATCTTGCGGACTCCCAGATCGGCGCCTTCATGGCAGCCCTTGCCACCAAGGGTGAGACATTTTCCGAGCTTGCGGGTGCGGCCCGCGCCATGCGAAAAATGGCGCAAAAAATCGAGGTCTCGTCCACGCAGATCGTTGATACATGCGGCACTGGCGGGGATGCTTCCTCGACTTTCAACATTTCAACAACCACTGCATTTGTTGTGGCGGGTTGCGGGGTTACCGTTGCCAAGCACGGTAACCGGTCGATATCGAGCAAGTGCGGAAGCGCCGATGTGCTTGAAACACTCGGCGTCAAGCTCGACGTTGACCCGGAGGTCGTTGAAGAAGCCATATCCGATATCGGGATCGGTTTTTTGTTTGCGCCTCTTTACCACTCCGCCATGCGCCATGCCGCCTCCGCCAGGCGGGAAATCGGCCTTCGGAGCATCTTCAACATGCTCGGCCCGCTCACCAACCCGGCTGCGGCAAACTGCCAGCTCGTTGGGGTTTATGCGCCGCATTTAACCGAAATGTTCGCCAATGCCCTTAAACTTCTTGGTGCAAAACGGGCTATGGTGGTCCACGGCCATGACGGGCTTGATGAAATATCTGTTTGCGCGCCCACACGGGTCTGCGAATATGATGGGCAAAAGATTTTAACCTATGATATCACGCCAGAACGATTTTTCGGGAAATGTGCTTTTCCCGATGATATCCGGGGCGGAAGCGCCCAGGAAAACGCCCTTATAACAAAAAGTATCCTTAATGGCGATAAAGGCCCCTGTCGGGACATAGTTTTAATCAATGCAGCCGGAGCGCTCAAGGTGGCCCAAAAAGTCGATGACATGGGCTCCGGGATCGAACTTGCCGCCGAGGCGATCGATTCCGGAACGGCTGCGGAAAAACTCGATGCCCTGATCCGTTTTACACAGGAGAACGGATAATGAAACAAAATATCCTGGATAAAATTGTTGTTCATAAAAAACAGGTTATAAAAAATTCAAAAAAGCACATACCCGAAAAAAAAATGCGACAGGAGGCCGAGAAACGCAGGGATTTCCGCCCTCTCGGTCAAAGCCTCAAAAATAGCGCCAACAGGATCAATATTATAGCCGAAATAAAGCGGGCATCACCATCAGCGGGATCAATTGCCCCAGACCTCGATGCCGCGAAACAGGCCGTTGCATACGAACGGGGAGGAGCCATGGCCCTTTCCGTGCTTACGGACACCCGTTTTTTTTCCGGCAATCTCTTCGACCTTACCCAAGCCAGGCTTGCGACCGCCCTTCCGGTGCTTCGAAAGGATTTTATCATATCAGAATACCAGATTTATGAGTCGGCTGCAATCGGTGCGGATGCCGTGCTGCTGATCACGTGCATCCTGACGCTTTCCAAATTAAAATCCCTGCTTCGCCTTGCCCGAAAGCTCGGCATGGATGCACTGGTGGAGGTCTACACAGAAGAAGACATGGAAAAGGCCTGTAAAACCGATGCCGGTATCATAGGGATCAACAATCGAAATCTGAACACATTTGAAACGGATGTAAACCATGCCCGAAAGCTCACGGCCAGGCTTTCGGAAGGCCGTATTGTTGTATGCGCAAGCGGCATCCGATTTAAGACCGATATCACGGATAATATGAAAAACGGAATCAACAATTTCCTTATCGGCGAGGCATTGGTAAGAAGTGAAGATCCTGCGGCAATGCTGCGACACTTGACAACGATATAATTGGAGAACAGCCCATGACAAAGAAAACTATTATCCGACAAACCTGTCCGCAGGTGAAGGTTTGCGGTCTCACGATCCCGAAGCAGGCGCTTTTGTGCGCCCGGCTTGGAGTTGACGCCATCGGACTCGTATTTTTTGAAGAAAGCCCCCGAAATGTCACCCGGGAGCAGGCATCCGCCATCTGTGATGCCGTGGGGGACAGCGTCGCGAAGATCGGCGTTTTCGTGGACGCTTCCTATAACACAATTATAAGCGCCATCAATGAATGCGGCCTTTCCGGGGTCCAGCTTCACGGAAAAGAGACGCCCGCCCTTGTGAAACGACTGGTAAAAAACGGCATCAAGGTGATTAAATCGCTTTATATCAACGCCGAGCCGAATATGAACAAGGCCCACCGTTACGGGGCCTCCGCATATCTGCTGGAATGCGCGGGGGGAAGACTTCCGGGCGGCAACGCCCTTTCGTGGAACTGGGAGACCGCCCGTGCCTTTTCCGAAAAGTATCCGCTGGTCCTTGCCGGCGGAATCAAACCTGAAAATGTAGTCGAGGCGATGCAAAAAACCAGCCCGGGCGCGATTGATGTAAGTTCAGGCGTAGAAGAAATGGCGGGCAAAAAGAACCTTAGCCGCGTTTCCAAACTTATTCATCTCGTACACAGGACGAAAATAGATAACGGATGCAGGAGGATTTTTTAGATGAACCCGGAAAATCGCAAATCAGGTCCAATGCCGGATGAAAAAGGACATTTCGGCCCTTATGGCGGACGTTATATCGCAGAAACGCTCATGCCCGCAGTACTCGAGCTCGAAGACGCCTACAAGAAATTTTCGATTATGCCGAAATTTCAAAAAGAGCTTTCGGCCATGCTTGCAGATTACGCAGGAAGACCCACGCCGCTCTATTTTGCACAGAGACTTACCCGGAAGATTGGAGGCGCGGCCATCTGGTTGAAACGTGAAGACCTGCTCCACTCGGGTGCTCACAAGCTCAACAATACTCTCGGCCAGGCCCTTTTAGCCCGGTTCATGGGCAAAAAAAAGGTGATCGCGGAAACCGGGGCCGGCCAGCACGGGGTTGCCACAGCCACTGCGGCTGCGTTTTTCGGCATGGAATGCAGGATATTCATGGGGACCGAGGATATCGTGCGCCAGGCGCCCAACGTGAAACGGATGGAATTGCTCGGGGCCGAGGTAATCCCGGTATCCACAGGCACCGGAACCCTGAAAGACGCCATGAACGAGGCATTGCGCTTCTGGGTGTCGGCTGTAAATGACACCTTTTACGTCATAGGGTCGGTTGCGGGCCCCCACCCCTACCCGGCCATGGTACGTGATTTCCAGAAAATTATAGGAGAAGAAACCCGGGATCAGGTTATCAAACAAGCAGGCCGCCTGCCTGATCTTCTGGTCGCCTGTGTAGGCGGAGGAAGCAACGCCATGGGTCTTTTTTACCCCTTTTTGCAAGACGATTGCGAAATTCTTGGCGTTGAAGCGGCAGGCATGGGAATCGAAACAAAAAAACACGCGGCAACCCTTTGCGCAGGGAGCGTGGGCGTGCTTCACGGCTCTAAATCGTATCTCCTTCAGGATGAAAACGGCCAGATAAAAGAGGCCCATTCCATCTCGGCAGGTCTCGATTACCCGGGCGTGGGACCGGAACACTCTCTTTTAAAAGACCTCGGCCGAATCTCCTACACTGCCATCACTGACGCCGAAGCATTAAACGCATTCCACGTCTTGTGCCGCACCGAAGGGATAATCCCGGCCCTTGAAAGCTCCCACGCCCTTGCCGCTGCAATGAAGGAGGCTGAAAAACGGCCGGAAAACGAAATCATAGTGGTCAATCTGTCCGGCCGGGGGGACAAAGACCTTGGGATAGTCACATCCTTTCCTGCAACCTTAAAATAAAAGGAAAAATAATGGGCCGGATAGAAAATACATTTAAAAAACTGAATGAAAAAGGGGAAACCGCGCTTGTGGGTTTTGTCACAGCAGGTGATCCCGACCGCGGGACTTCCGAAAAAATCATCACTGCCATGTGCGAAGGCGGGATCGATATCCTTGAACTCGGCGTTCCGTTTTCGGACCCCACGGCAGACGGACCCGTAATCCAAAGATCATCTTCTCGTGCGATCAGGCAGGGCATGACCCTTGCGGGCGTGCTTGAAATGATCGCCGGGCTGCGTAAAAAACATGAAATCCCGGTGATTGTATTTTCCTATTACAACCCGATACTCGCGTATGGGAACCGCAGGTTTTACAAAGACGCCGTTGCCGTTGGCGCGGACGGAGTTCTGGTAGTCGATCTTCCGCCCGAGGAATCAGATGAATTAACGGACATATTTGATGATACGGATTTTTCGCTTATCCGCCTGGTGGCTCCGACCACGCCGAAACAAAGGATGAAAAATATTGCCGAAAATGCGTCAGGATTTATTTACCTTGTTTCAAAGACCGGTGTCACGGGAAGCGACGGGCTCGATACAACCGATATCCGGGTTCATACGGACATGCTCAAATCCGTTACAACGCTTCCAATTTGCGTGGGCTTCGGGATTTCAACGCCGGATGACGTGGCGCGGATGTCAAAAATGGCCGATGGGGTTGTTATCGGAAGCGCCTTTGAACGAACAATCGAAACAAACATAAAAAACCCGGATTTGCCGGCTTTGATTGCCGAGCAGACCCGGGCATACAAGGCTCAAACCGGTCACCCGTAGGGGCAGGCCCCCGTGCCTGCCCTTTTTGCCCCCGTGCCTGCCCGAATTTACCATGAACGTCGAACATCCAACGTCGAATTTTGAATATGACATTCTGCCTGTACCGTTTGTGCGGCAAAAAGGACGGCCACAGGGGGCCGCCCCTACAAATCATGCATCGGGAACCCCGCCCATCACGCGCATGGAATTTACCACCGCAAGCAGGGCCGTCCCTACATCCGCGAACACAGCCATCCACATGGTTGCCATCCCGAAAACACCGAGGCTGATAAAAGCCACTTTTACCACCAGCGCAAATATGATATTTTCCCACACAATAACGCGGGTATGTTTTGACATGGCCACGGCGTCGGCCATGCGCTCCGGGGAATCTGACATCAAAACGACATCGGCCGATTCTATTGCCGCATCGGAACCAAGCGCGCCCATGGCCGCGCCCACATCGGCCCGGGCGATTACCGGCGCATCGTTTACGCCGTCGCCCACAAAGGCGGTGCGCCCGGTTTGACGTCCGGAACTTTTTGCGTTTTCCATGATCCGCTCAAACGCCTCTACCTTTTGATCAGGGAGGAGGCCCGCCAAATACCCGTCAAGCCCGAGGCGCTCAGCTACGCTTTTGGCTGCGCTCTGGTTGTCTCCGGTGAGCATCATTATGGTTTCAACTCCCATTTTTCGCAGGCGCAGGACAGCGGTTTGCGCCTTGGGGTGAATCTCATCTCCTATGACAACAGCCCCGGCACATTTTTCGTCCACGGCTACAAAAACCATGGTGCCATCCTTTTCAGAAAAATGTGCGACATCAATACCTTGGGATTCAAGAAATTTCCGGGTACCGGCAATGACCCTTTGACCATCAACAAACGTTCGAACACCTTTTCCGGGAAGTTCTTCGTAGTCATCGACGTTTCCGACCTGCCCTGAATCAATCGTAAATCCACGGTCAACCGCAGCCGCTATGATCGATTTCGCAATCGGATGATTGGAATGCCGCTCTGCTGCCGCTGCGTATTTAAGCACGTCGTTTTTTGAAAATCCGTTTGAGGCCATAATATTCTTAACCGTGAACACGCCGAGCGTAAGGGTCCCTGTCTTATCAAAGACCACGGTTTTAAGATTTGATAGCGTATCAATGAATTCCGCCCCTTTTACGAGTATCCCCATCTTGGATGCGCGCCCTATTCCGCCGAAATATCCCAGGGGAATGCTTATCATCAAAGCACAGGGACAGGAAATCACAAGCAGGACGAGGGCACGGTACAGCCAGTCGGAAAAAAGAGCGCCGGGAACAAAAAGCGGCGGCACAATCGCGATTGCCGCTGCACCAAGCACCACGACCGGCGTGTAATACCCGGCAAAGGTTGTGATGAAACGTTCTGTTTTTGCCTTTTTCGCCCCGGAACTTTCAACCAGGGCAATCATTTTCGAGATTGTGGATTCGGAAAACGGCCGGGTCACGCTCACTGTCAACAACCCGTCCCTGTTGATCATGCCGGCAAGAACCGATTCGCCCTCATGGACATTTTTCGGCACCGGTTCACCGGTAAGGGCTGCTGTGTCAAGAAAAGACTGGCCGGACACCACTTGTCCGTCAGCAGGCACCCTTTCACCCGGCCTTACCATGATCATGTCTCCGGGTTTTAACTCCCGGGCCGGGACCTGTTTTGTGCCGTTGCCCTCGCAGATATTAGCCGTATCGGGTCTTGTGGCCAGAAGCGAAGTTATGGCTTTTTTAGAACGGCCCACCGCAAGGTTCTGGAGCAGTTCGCCTGTTCTGTAAAAAATCATGACGCCCACGGCCTCTGATACGGCCCCTATGTAAAAAGCGCCCAGGGTTGCAATCATCATAAGTACGTTTTCATCAAAAAAACGGCCGCGAAAAAGCGTGCCCACCGCTTTTTTTATCACGCCTGCCCCGGAAAGAAGCCAGGCAATTATTCCCACAGCCAGCCCGGCGTTTAAAATCATGGGCTCCTTTGCATAATATTCTACAAACAGGACAAAACCAAAGAGGATCATTGCAAGACCCATGACCTGAAATTCGCGTACGGCACCGCCTCTTTTTTCATCCCCGTTGTCACGGGACAAAACCTTCCCGCCTTCGTCAATGACCGACACCACGGAATCTACCGCCCCGATGGCGTTCTGCACTGTTTTAAGAGAGGCCGCATTGTCAGATGCCCTGATATGAATCACTCTTGAAATAAAATCGATTGAAGCAGTTTCTACCCCTGGAATCCGATTTACGGCGTTTTCTATTTTTGCTGCGCACGAGGGGCAGTCAAGATTTTCGATACGGTATTGAATGGTCATGCCGGCTCCCCCTTTAATTTTTGCGGTTCCGTTACATGGGCCATGCCGACTTTCATAACCTCCCGAATATGATCATCATCAAGAGCGTAATAAACACTCTTGCCTTCGCGCCTGTTGCGCACGATCCTAACCTGCTTTAAAGTCCGTAACTGGTGCGAAATAGCTGACTGCTTCATGTTTAAAAGCGCACAAAGATCACAAACGCACATTTCGGATTCAGACAAGGCGCACAGGATTGAAATACGGGTGCTGTCTGAAAAAAGCTTGAAAAAATCGGCAAGCTCAAAACGCGAAACCTGGGACGGCATGTTTTGCCTAACCGATTCCACAACATCTTCATGAACTGTTTTTACTGAGCAGGCTTCGCCGGAACTTACAGATGCCTCGTTCTTTTTATTCAATATCCGCTCCATCCTTTTCTCCTTTTTTGTAAACGCCGAACCCGCCTTCGGCGGGACGAACGCATGAAAGTATGAACATATTATCACTTATTAATATGTAGACCCGATAAAAGTTTGTGTCAAGAATTTTTAGTAAATTTTTCCAAAAAGCTTCAGCGTTGCCGGTTAGGTTATTGCAAAAGCCAAAAAAGCTTGACAAAATTTAAAAATTTGATAAATAAATTCGCTTAATACATAAAATGTAAGGTGATGGAGTTCACCTATAACTGCATATAACTGCTAATGACTCCTGCCATGACAACCCCTTGGTGGGAGTTTTTTTTATGATACTACCGGAGCATAAGCTGTTTCGACACCCCATACCGGCAATCCTTCCCGGTATATCCCCGGTCATGCGCCACTGTGACATTTTAATTATCCGCGCCACTTCCTTTGGTCAAATCTATGCCAATTTGCCGGATGAGACGCATTTAGCAACCATTTGCCGTCAAGTGTAGTCAAAGAAAAGGAGGCATATAAATGCCTGAAAAAATATTATTTAACGTCATTCAGGTTGTTGTTGTAATGCTCTTTTCGCCGTTAATTAAAGGCATACTGGACCGTCTGAAGGAACGGATTCAATCCAAAAAAGGGCCAAGCATTTTCCAGCCGTACTTTGATATCTGGAAACTGTTTCATAAAGACGAAGTGATATCGGATGAAAGCTCATGGATATTTCGTATCACCCCCTATGTGGTTTTTATCGCCCCCATCTTTGTGACCCTTTTGATTCCGGTGCTCACGGATTATCCACTCTTTTTTGCATTCATGGGCGACATGCTGGCCGGTGGTTCCGTGCTTGCCCTCGGGGGATTCTTCGCGACCCTTGCCGCTATTGATACGGCAAATCCGTATGGGCCCATGGGGGCAAGCCGAACGCGCATGGTCGGCTTCCTTGCCGAACCGGTTTTTATGATCGTGTTCTTTACCGTTTCATTTGTTGCCGGTTCTACAATTCCCTACATCGTTCAGCAGGCATGGATCACACCCTTTGCAAACTTTTTTTCTCCGGCACATATCCTGGTAATACTTGCTTTTGTGATGCTCATCATCGCGGAAAACGGCCGTATCCCGGTGGACAACCCTTCGGGCCATTTCGAGCTGGCCATGATTGATGAATCAAAAGGGCTTGAATATTCCGGCCGGGGCGCTGCGCTGATGAAATGGGGTGGATGTATGAAGTTTTTCGTGCTGCTTTGTATATTTTTAAACGTGCTTGTATCTCCATGGGGGCTTGCCACCGGAAGCAGCCTGTGGGGACTTTTTTGCGCAATTCCGCTTATTCTATTGAAGATGTTCTGTTTTATACTGATTTTGGCATTCATCGAATCATCACTTTCTAAATTACGATTGTTTCGCATCACTGAATTTCTGGGCTTTGCCTTTGTTACCTCTGTGGTTGCGGTCATTATTCAGATTCTTGAGTTGTAGGAGATAGGAGAAAAAATGGCGCAATTAAACGCACTTGTGGGCGGGCTGTTTATCATTACTGTTTTTGGCATCATATCCGTACGCCAGATGCTTGGGGGAATCAGGCTCTTTGTTCTTCAATCAATCCTGCTTGCAATATCCGCTTGTATCCTGGGCGTTGTGCATGGTTCCATCCACCTGTTTGTTGTCGCGGGCATAACCATCGGCGCCAAGGGGCTGCTGATTCCCTGGCTGCTTTACAATATGTTCAGCCATGAAATCCATGCGCGCAGGGAGATCACCCATGTCATCAACATCCCCTCATCCCTGCTCATAGCGGCCGGGCTGACGATTTTTGCCTATTTTGTCGTACATCCCCTCCTGGGTATAGATTCCACGCCGTTTATAAAGGTCAACCTTCCCATCGGCCTTGCCGGTGTGCTTCTGGGCGCCTATGCTATAACGGTCAGAAGAGAGGCCCTGCCCCAGCTTATCGGAATTTTAACCATGGAAAACGGGGCGTTTTTCGCAGGCATATCCATAGCCCCGAACATGCCGCTTATTTCCGAACTGGCAGCGGCCTTTGATGTATTGATCATCGCCCTTGTCATCGGGATTCTTACCAGGAAGATACATAAGCGTGTCGGAACCACAATGGTGGGGAAGATGGTAAGCCTGAAGGAGAAATAAAGAGTTATGGAGCTTTTAATCATACTGCTGATACCCCTTGTTGCCGCTGTTCTTTCCCTTATTCACACAAAAAAGGGCAAATTTGCGGCCGCAATGACAATCATAGCCGCATTTTCGGTCTTTATCCTTTCGCTTCACATTGCCATTTACCCTCATTCGGGTATGGCGCAAAATACACCGGGGATAAAGGGATGGCTATCGTGTAATCCCTTGAGCGCGTTGATCCTTCTGCTGATTTCCTTTGTGGGTCTTACGGCATCCATTTTTTCCTTTGGATATATTGGAGATGCGGCAAAGAAGGTCGGCTCCGGCGGGGTACGGCGTTATTATGCCCGCTATAACCTTTTTTTGCTTTCCATGCTTGCGGTCCCGATGCTTTCGCAATTGGCCATGGTATGGATCGCCGTGGAGCTTACAACGCTCTTTTCAGTTTTTCTGGTCAGTTTTGAAGAAACAGCCGAGTCGCTTGAGGCGGCATGGAAGTATGTGATTCTTACATGTATGGGAGCCGCCTTTGCACTCATCGGTATTTTAATTCTTTATCGTGGGTTGACTATTGCCGGGGGCAGCGCATTTACCTGGTCGGAACTGATCGCCGTCTCTCCAAATATTCCGCCATTATTTCTTGCCGTTGCTTTTTTATTTATTCTCATCGGGTTCGGGACAAAAGCCGGGCTCGTGCCTCTTCATACCTGGCTTCCGGATGCTCACAGTCAGGCCCCGTCGCCTGTATGCGCCCTGCTTTCCGGTGTTGAAACCACAACGGCCCTATATGTCATCATAAGGCTTCTGCCTGTCATTAAGGTTATACCGAACGATTATGCCTCCATGTGGCTCATGATTTTCGGACTTGTCTCCGTTGGGACAGCGGCTTTTCTCCTGCTTCAGGTCACGGATTATAAAAGGCTTTTTGCCTTTTCCACGATTGAACACATGGGGATAATACTCGTTGCCGCAGGACTCGGGGGGCAAGCGGCTCACCTCGGTGTTGTTTATCAAATCATGGCCCATGCCTTTACAAAATCATTTTGCTTTTTTGCCGCAGGCGCGGTCCTGCTGCTTTCAGGCACCCGCGATATATCTTCGGTAAAGGGTATGATCCGGACCTCCCCGCTGGCGGGGGTTTGTTTGCTTATCGGTGGCCTGGCCATTGCCGGCGCTCCTCCTTTTGCGGTTTTTTTAAGTGAATTTTCCATCATCAGCGCAGGATTGGCAGGGGGCCATTATCTGGTTATCGCCCTTCTTGCGCTCTTTATCGTAATCGCCTTTTGCGGGATCATGTACAGAGTCAATAAAATGGTTTTCGGTCGGCCGTCAGGCTGCTGCCCGCAAGGCCTGAGTCTGCCGTTTACATGCAGGCTGACCCTGCTGCTTGCAATAGTTCCGGTCATATTGTTCGGGCTTTATATCCCCGGCCATCTCCATAACCTTTTGCGCCTTGCCGCGCTTTCTCTCGGGAGATAAAAATGGGACTTCCGTTAAATAATATTGTAAAATTTATTGAGATTCCAGATGAAGTCGATTCCCGCTGGCAGGGAAGAGTCAGGGTAAATCTCGATACTGTCGGGCTTTGCGCATACCTGGAATCGGATACAGCCTGTTTGCAGGATGTCTGCGAATGGCTCTTTTCAGAACTGGAGTTGAGCTTTGCCACCATCGTGGTGGAGGAAAACGCTTCATCCCTGCAACTTACCTATATTTTTTATGGCGAGCCCGGGGCCGGGCAGGTAAATGTCCTGGTTAATTTACCCTTATCGCAGACCATAGTTCCAAGTATCAGCCACCATGTCCATGCCGCGGACTGGCAGGAAAGGGAAGCCGAAGATCTGTTCGGTCTTGTTTTTGAAGGCCATCCTCGCCTGGGTGATTTTGTCCTTCACGAAGAATGGCCCGAGGGCGTAAACCCCATGCGAAAATCATTTAACGCCGCAATGCCTTATCCCAACAGGGAGCCCGATCCCGACTGGCGACCAATGGCGCTTGTGGAATCACAGGGTGCTTTTATGATGCCCGTCGGGCCGGTCTATTCGGATTACGCCGAGTCAGCCCATTTTCTTTTGGAAACCGTGGGCGAAGACGTGATCCGGACTATTTTAAGATTTTTTTACAAATATCGCGGAATAGAAAAGATATCCGAGGGGAAAACGGTTGATGACGTTTTGCTCATTGCGGAACGGTTTTCAGGGACTTGTGCGTTTGCCCACTCCCTTGCCTTTTGCCAGGCGGTGGAGGAAATATGCGGAGTTGAGGCGCCTGAACGGGCAAAGGCTTTGAGGGCGCTTCTTGCAGAGCTTGAACGATTCCGGCATCATGTCACGGCCATTGCAGGGATTTGCGCCTCAACCGGGCTGGCGGTTGCAGCAAGCCAGGCGCAAATTTCAGAGGAAAAGCTCTTGCGGCTGACATGCCGGTTCACCGGGCACAGGTATCTGTTCGGGGCAAATACCATAGGCGGCCTTTCGTTTGATCTGACCGATGAAGAATGCGGAAAAATAAGCACGGCGGCCTGGGATATCACAGATAAGCTGAAAGAGCTTAAAGAGATGCTCATGTTTACCAGCTCCTTTTTGGACCGGCTTGAGCAGGTGGGAATGGTTTCAGCCGACAATGCCGTGTCATACGGGCTCGTGGGTCCGGTCGCAAGGGCATCCGGGCTTTCACGTGATCTTCGTGAAATATGGCCGTACGCAGGCTATGGCAACGGCCTGAGGTTTCACGTGCCCAGGGAGCAGGAAGGGGACGGGTATGCCCGCCTCCGGGTCCTGTTCGCCGAGGCGGAACAATCCGTAAACCTGATTTCCCAGGTGGCGTCGTCCCTGTCTTCCGGACCGGTTAATGTCGATATTGACCTGAAACCCGGCTATGCCCTGGGCCGTGTGGAGGCGCCTCTGGGTGCCGCCTTTCACTGGGTGCGTCTTGGAGAAAACGGAGAAGTCCTCCGCTACAGGGTTATGACGCCGTCGTTTGTAAACTGGCATGGTTTCCATCTTGCGGCTGAAAACTTCGCATTCCAGGATTTCCCCATAATCATGGCCACATTCGGGCTCTGTATTGCCGAATCTGATCGATAGCGATGTAAATATAGTCAATGGAAACAATTTGTTCCGGCATAATCAAAAACCGGACACGGAGTAAATAAATATGACAAAATGGGTGGTAAAGGGTCTTAAGACCGGCATAAAGACAACGGGTTATCCCGGGATTCATGAAACCGCCGAAGGTGTTTCACCCGGCAGGCCGGGGGTAAGCGGCATTGAGGGGACAGAAGATTTTAAATCGATTGCGGAATCATGCCCCGCGGATGCGCTGACCTCTACAAAAGACGGGATATCGCTGGAGCAGAGGCGCTGCATCGACTGCTTCAGGTGCAGCCGTTTAGCTCAAAACCGCATCACCCGGGATGATGGCTATGAATGGGCGGACTTTACTGCGGCAGGTAAGCCTCTTGGCCCTGCATTTACACGTTCTGTCCATATCAGAATTGTGGATGCCGGGGCATGTGCGGCCTGCTTAAGCGAGATAAAACTCATGGCAAGCCCTTATTACAACGTCCACCGGCTCGGCCTATTTATCACCCCCACTCCCAGGATGGCTGACGTGTTGATGGTCGCAGGCCCCCTGACAGAGCACATGCGCCTTTCACTTGAAAAAACCTTTGAAGCCATGCCCACGCCAAAGGTTGTAATTGCCGTGGGCACCTGTGCGCTTTCGGGCGGCGTCTTCGGACCGAGTTTTGCCGCACAAGGGGGCATCGGCAAAACTATGCCCGTGGATGTGGAGATTCCCGGATGCCCGCCTCCGCCCCTTGCGATTATCCACGGGCTCCTTCTGGCATCCGGAAAATTCCGAAAGCAGAAAGACGGAGGTGCACTATGATGGTAAAACTCCTCCCTCTTTTTTTTATAACCTGCATGGCAGGTCCGCTTATCGGGGCGATACTACCCGACAAAAAAAACCCCGCTGTCATTGCATTTACCGGGGCTGTTTCCTCTCTTATCCTGTTATGGCTTAGCGGAAGCCTGCTTTTATCAGGCCGGACATTTGTTGAGCCCCTGTGGTATCTTGCTCCATTCGGCAAGCTGGTTATAGAAATAGACCGGATCTCAGCGCTCTTTCTTTTCATCTGCGGGCTGGTCTTCTTCCCTGTTTCTATCTTTTCGGCAGGATACATGAAACAATATATAGGGAAATACAGCTTAAAATCGTTTAACCTGTTTTTTCACCTTCTCTTTGCCTCTGTTGTCCTGATTCTTATTGCAGGTGATATTTTTCTGTTCTTCATTGCATGGGAGGCCATGTCCATTCTCTGTTACCTGCTTGTAAACTATGAACATGAAGATGATGAGAAAACCCGTTCCGGCTTCCTGATGCTCGCCATGAGCGAGGCTGGAACCATTGCCGCACTCCTTGCGTTTATCACAATTGCAAACGGCCACGGCGATATTGCCTTTGCCGCGCTCCGGTCCGATGCGTCCGCCCTGGGGCATATTGCCCGCTGGGCGGTATTTCTGCTTTCCTTTTTCGGTTTTGGAGTCAAGGCCGGTCTTATACCCGTAAGCAGTTGGATTCCCTTTGCCGACCCTGCATCACCCAGGAATATATCCGCCATTCTTTCCGGTGTGATCCTCAATCTCGGCATATACGGGATCGTAAGGATAAACATGGACATCCTTCCAATCAGTTTTGTCGGCCCGGGTTTGATCATGCTGATCATGGGAACAGTGTCCGCGCTGGTTGGCATCCTTTACGCCACCCCGGAAAGGGATATGAAAAAAATGCTGGCCCACAGCTCGATTGAAAACATGGGAATAACCATCGCCGGCCTTGGCGCGGGTTTTATATTCGCCTCTTCCGGTCAACCCGCGCTTGCGGGGATCGCCTTTATAGCGGCCTTTTATCATATGGCCAACCATTCGATTTATAAGGGTCTTCTTTTCCTCGGAGCAGGGGCGATTGATTGCCGGGCAGGAGGGTGCCATAATATGGACCGCCTCGGCGGGCTGATTAAAAAGATGCCCTGGACATCCCTTTTTTTCCTGACAGGAGCGCTCTCCATTGCGGGCATGCCGCCTTTCAACGGTTTTGTGAGTGAATGGCTGACCCTCCAGAGCCTGCTTCAATGTTCTGTTTTGTCATCCAAGGCAATAAAAATCGTGTTCGTATTGTGCGGAGCCGGGCTTGCGCTTACAGCGGCCCTTGCGGTCACATGTTTTGTTAAGGCGTTCGGCATGAGCTTTCTCGGGATGGCAAGATCAAAACAAGCGGAAAATGCCGTTGAAGCGGACAAAACCATGACCGTTTCCATGGGGATACTTGCCGCGCTCTGCCTTTTGCTCGGCATACTCCCTACCTATGTAATTCCTGTAATGGATCATGTAACTCAGCCCTATGTACACCAAAGTGTAACAGACGAGCTGGTGCCTCCATTTTTTACGGTGGGAACCGGGAATAATAAATTCCCCAAAGCCTTTGTTTCAGATTTTCATGCGCTCGGCGCACAAATCGGCGCAAACGAACTTCCCGGAAGAGGCCTTGTGATCATGCACAGGGGCGCTGCAAGAAATCCCGTCATTTTTGCCATGTCACCATCATACAGTGTGGTCATGCTGATTTTACTTTTGTCAGGCGCTTTTGTTGTGGTTCGTTTATTTACAAAGGGCCGCGCATTAGTGCGTAAACCGGCCTGGAGCGGAGGGATACGAAAGCTCATTCCGGATATCACCTATACGGCCACCGGATTTTCCAATCCGGTTCGGGTAATATTTGCCACGATTTTCAGACCTATAACGATTTCCGATCCACGCGAGACTGTATCGGAACATTTCAGAAGTGCGATAAAAAGGGACCGAAAGGAAGTTCATTTAGTAGACCGCCTCCTGGGCAAACCCCTGTTCCGGGGCGGACGCTACATAGCCGACTTGCTGGCAAAAATGCATTCCGGCAGTGTAAACGCCTATGCCGCGTACGTGATAATGAGCTTGTTGATTGTACTGGCGATACAGATCTGGTGGTAAGGGCTCACTCAAAAATAACTTCACATTTTAACACATTTTAATAAGCCGATGTATCCGGCCTGGCGGTGTTGCTCGGCGCTCAAATACGCCCGGTATTATCGCTTCTCGCGCCTTGCCATGCCGGCACCTCGACTCCTGAAAAATGTAAATTTATTTTTTCGTGAACCCTAAGGGTTTGCGGTTGCCGGAGATACGATAAAAATGCAAGCCGGATTGCCCGATTTTATCGTAAAGGAGTGGCTGTTACTCCTTTTTGAAATCGTCTATGACTGGTAACAGGCAGCGACATAGGAGATTTTTTATATGAGCGAGTACGCAACAATCAGGGAAGAACTTACAAAGATCGTTGCCGGGCTAAAAAAAGCGGGAGTCTCGGGCGGCCCGGAAAAAATGGACACGTTTGCGGAAAAAATTAAGTCCGAGACTTTTAATCTGGTTGTTCTGGGCGAGTTTAAGCGGGGCAAATCCACGTTCATAAACGCCCTGCTGGGTGAAAAAGTGCTGCCCACATCAATCGTTCCACTCACCTCAGTGGTCACAATTCTCAGATATGGCGAAAAAGCCGGCGCAAGGGTCGATTTTCTGGATGGCAAAAGCATCGACATCAAACTTTCCGAAATTCAAAAATACGTGACCGAGAAAGAGAATCCCGAAAACCGCCTCAAAGTCAGGGAAGTGGAAGTTTTTTATCCTTCCGATTATTTAAAGGAAGGCGTACGGATCGTTGACACCCCGGGAGTTGGGTCTGTATTTTCACATAACACAGACGTAGCCTATGCATATCTTCCCAACGCCGATGCAGGCATATTTGTTGTAACCCCCGATCCGCCAATGGGCGAATCCGAGCACAAATTCCTAAACGAGATAGGTGAACACTTAGACAAGCTTTTTTTTGTGTTAAACAAGATTGATCAGGTAAGTGCCGACGATCTTGCCGAGGCCATGGAGTTTACCGCAAAACTTCTGGAAAATGACCTTAAAGGCGATGTCGTCATCCACCCGATTTCGGCTGCAAAAGCGCTTGAAGGAAAAAAGACAGATAACACGGACATGTTTGAGCAATCCGGGCTGCCTGAATTTGAGGTTGAGCTCTCCCGTTTTCTGGTGCGTGAAAAAGGGAAGTTTTTTTTAAAATCGATAATTTCAGGGCTGATAAAAAAAATCTCGGATGAAACCATGTCGTGCAGGCTCGAACAGGAGGCGGCACGGCTCTCTGTGGATGAGCTTAAAAGTAAAATCGCGACTTTTGAGCAATATGCGACTGACACCCGAAAAGACCGGGAACAGCAGGGATTTATTCTGGAAGGCCGGGTCAAAAATCTTGCCGCAAAGATTGACGCGGACCTGGGCAGGCTGAAAAAAGAGGATCTCCCTGCCCTTCTTAAAAACCTTGAGGCGGTCTTTTCAGAGCGCATAAATTCCAGAACATCGGCCCATGATCTTGAAAAAAACCTTGAAGAATTCGTGTTTGCGGGGATACGGGATGTTTTTTCCCGGTTCCGGCTCACCGAGGCCGACGCTGTTGCATTGGAGCTGGAAAGCATCTATATCGATATAGCCGGACGCACAAACCGGATAATCGAAAAGATCATCAACATGACTGCGGATCTCTTTGCCGTGGAGCTTTCGCCCTTTACCACCATTGAAAAGCTTTCCGCAAAAAGCGATTTCTATTTTCTCTTAAAAGACGATCCCGGCGCAATCGAGCTGATCCGGCTTTCCGTGGCCCACGCCCTGCCCGCCGTTCTTGCCAAAGGCCGAATTTTAAAACGCCTAAAAGCCACCGTGGCCGAGCGGTTCGAGCGGCATTGCGGCAGGGTGCGCTATGATCTTATCCGCCGCATAGACGACACCACCCGGAAATTTAAAACCACCTTGAACAACAAGATCGAGCTAACCCTTGAGACCATCCGCCAGGCATTAAACCGCGCCGTTGACATAAAGGATAAAAGCGAACTTGAAATGGATGAGACCCTTGCCGCCCTCACCTCCAGAATATCCGAGATCTCGTCTATCCGAAACGATCTGTCCGAACTCAAAAAGCGCGCGGACAGGCTGGGTGATGGGACGTCTCCTCAATATCAATAACTCCCCAGCACCCTCAAATACTCGGTTTTTTCCTTAAGCAGATCCAGAAAATCCCTGCGCTCATCGGCCTCGATGTCGGCCTCGACATCCACGTAGAACATGTATTCCCAAGGCTTTCCATGGATCGGCCTTGATTCGAGCTTGACCATGTTGACCCCGTTTTCGGCAAACACCTTAAGGGTTTCAAAAAGGGCTCCCGGCTGGTTACCGGTGGAAAAAACGATCGATGATTTCTTTTTCTCGGCCTTTTCCACCGGCTTTGTGCCGATCACCACAAAACGCGTGAAATTTCTCGGGTTGGTCTCAATCCCTTCCTCAAGCACCTCCATACCGTAGATCTCCGCTGCCTGCTCACCTGCTATGGCTGCATCGGTCATGCTTTTCGATTCCTTTACCTGCCGCACCGCATGGGCCGTATCGGTCATCGGAACCGTCTCAATTTCGGGATAATTGTCAAGAAACTGGCGACATTGCTGGAATACCAGAGGAATTGAAAGCACACGGCGGATTTTTTCAATTTCAGCCCCCGGATGTCCGATGAGGTTATGCTTAATCCGAAGCGTCATCTCGCCTATTATCTTAAGGCCGCTTGAAAGAAGAAGATCATAGTTTTCGTGTATGCTGCCGGCAAGGGAGTTTTCAATGGGCACAATCCCGAAGTCCGCCCGGCCGTCCGCAATTGCATCAAAAACAGTCTTAAAGGACGAAACAGACATGGGCGCGACCCTGTCTCCGAAATACTGTAGGCAGGCCTTGTGGCTGAAGCTTCCAATCTCTCCTAAAAATGCCGCTTTTCTGCCCTTGCCGTCATCGGCCCTTTCCATGCGAGAAACAGCCCTTGCCTTGTCGAGATACCCATAATCGAGCTGTTTTCCCACGACCGGCGCAATCACGTAAATATCACGCATGAGCTGGCCGAACTGCTTTGGGTAGAGACTTTGCGCCCCGTCGGATGTGGCATGATCCGGATCATTGTGAACCTCAATCATCAGGCCGTCGGCTCCGGCTGCAATGGCGGCGCGCGCCATGGGACTGACCTTTTCCCTCATGCCGGTAGCATGGCTCGGATCGATAATAATCGGCAGGTGGGTCAGGTTCCTGATCACCGGAATGGCCGACAGGTCGAGCGTATTTCTGGTATATGGTTCAAATGTCCGGATCCCCCGTTCGCACAGGATCACGTTGTCGTTTCCCTCGGAGAGAATATACTCGGCGGACATGAGCCATTCTTCTATGGTGGCGGCAAGGCCCCGCTTTAAGAGCACCGGCTTTCCCAGGCGGCCCACGCATTTCAAGAGCTCAAAATTCTGCATGTTTCGCGCCCCCACCTGGACTACATCGATATATTTCATGACCAGGTCGGCCTGGGCCGGAGTCGTAATCTCGGTTACTACCGGCATTGAGTATGTCTCCCTGATCTCGGCAAGGAGCTTTAACCCTTCCTCGCCCATGCCCTGGAAAGAATATGGAGACGTGCGCGGCTTGAAGGCTCCGCCGCGAAACATAACAGCCCCGTATTTACGGACCTCCCTTGCCACGGCATGCATCTGCTCCCGGCTCTCGACCGCGCACGGACCTGCAATCACAACGATCCGCGGACCGCCCACTACCACGTCACCGATCTTTATTTGCGAATCAGCCACGTGCATCTGCCGGCTGACCAGCTTGAATGCCGTGGAAACCGGAACGACTTTTGCCACACCTGCAAGCCCTTCAAAATAATCCGCCCCGTGTCCGGCGTTGCCGGTCGCCCCTATGATACACCGCCCGCCTTCTGAAATTTCCCTGAAAAGGCACCCTCCTCCGCGCAGGATACTCAATATGTGATTCTTCTGTTCCGGTGTTATCTCTGGTTCCAAGACGATCAACATGGCGGTCCTCCCCTGCTGCAATGCAACTTTCATTAAAATAAAAAACCCCGGGCCAAAACCCGGGGTCTTTTCACAAATAAAAAGCCCCGGGCGGACCCTTGATCCACCCGGGGCAATGTCGTTAATTTAAACTACACCGCCGGATGGACGCTTCTAAAGAAAAAAAAGCGCCCGAAACTAAAAAATCTCGAATTTACGGTGTGGTTTGTCATACTCATTTTGTCCTCAATTTTCCACGATCATAAAGGGAGCCATGGCCACTGTCAAGCCCATTTTTCAAAATGCCTAGTCAATGGGTTTTTTCGATTTCTTCCGCCGGTAATGCTGAAAAATATAATCAAGGCCTCGGCTCGGCTTGAAATTGAATGTTTTGGCAAACAGGCTGCCGTCAATTATTGCCGGGTACTTGAAATAGTTGATCAGGTAGCTGGGAAATGATTTCAGATTTAAAAACCTGCTGATGGTCATGGGCACAACCGGTGGTATGGAAGGAATGGGAATACGCCTGCATCCGCTTGCAACCAGAGCATCCTGATAACCCACCCAGTCATTGGGCGCCACGTTGTAAATTCCAGGTGTATTTTTTTTATAGGCTTTTACAATTGCCTTTGCGATATCTCCTATGTGTATAAACTGCATCATGGGATTAAAGCCGATGAGTACGGGCGATGTTTTTCGTGACAACAACAGGCTCATGGAGTTTCTGACACCCGGGCCGACAATATTGCAGGGCCTGAGTATTGTCAGGTTCAGGTCCCTGTGTTTCCACATGTAAATATGTGCCAGATTTTCAAGCTCCACAGTATCCACGAGATTTTTGGTCAGCGCAGAGGCCTTTAAAGGGGCGCCCTCATCAAGGGGAACCGGATTATATGCGTTGGCTCCGTATACAAAAAAGGTGGATAAAATCAACACCTGGCTGACATTATATTTAATGCAAAGGTCCAGCATATTCTGGGTGCCCAGCACATTGGCGTTATAACGGCTGAACCGATTGGATTCATCGGACTCCATCCGCCCGAGATGGATAATGCCGTCAATTTTATGTTCCCGGAAAATATCTTCAAACCCGCGTTTTGTTATATGCACAAAATAGCTGGGGATGTCTTCATCCATGACGACACGGCGCCTGAAATCAACAATGACGAGCCGAAAGTGACTCTTCATGCGTGTGATCACCTGCTGGGCCAGGGCTCCCCTGGCCCCGGTGATTAAGACTTTAGGCTTTTTTTCTTCAGCCATAAAAAACCCCCTTCCGTTCGGAGCGGCCTTTTTTTATAAGTCGCCTTATCTCGTTTTTAACTGTTTCGACTTTTTCCGTCACACTTTTTTCATTATCGATGTCACCCTCAAATACCATGGGTTCACCGAAATTAAGGATTACTTTTGCCGGCAGCGGCAATGGAAATGCGATCGGGACATAGGGAATGCCTATTAATTTAGCCAGGGGCTTAATATCGCCCAGGGAAGGGATGGTTTCCTCGCAGCCGACAACGCCGACGGGTATGATCGGGGTTTTATTGGCAATGGCAATATGCATAAAACCATTGCCGAATCGCTGAAGTTGATACTTTTTCCTATAAGGCTTTCCCGACCCGCGGACACCTTCGGGAAAGACAACGATAACTTCATCATTCTGAAGCATCTTGACACAGTTTACGGGGTCTCCGATTACCGCGCCCACCTGGTTCAAAAAATTGCCGATAAACGGGACGGTGGGGAAAAACCGTTCAACCATGGCCCTTGCGGCACGGGGGGCATGATCACGGGTGGCAATGGCAATACCGATCATAATGCCGTCCATGGGAAGTTGCCCGCTGTGGTTTGCGATCACCATGGCCCTGCCTTCATCAGGCACATTTTCCAGGCCATGGGACTCAACCCGGAAATAATTATCAAACATTTTTTTGAAAATCGACAGGGCGACCATAAACGTGTCGGTATGATATCCCCAGGGATCATATCCATACACACCGACGGGTTTTTTAATATTTGCGACCTGCTTTTCGAGTTCCGGCGAGACAAGCATTTTTTTCAGGATCGATCTGACACCCATAAGTTCTTCCTTTGCCTGCTTTAAAATGAACCGGTTAACTGTTTCCGGCCGTTGCTCATCAGTAAGCCGGTGACCCTGTAAGATATAATTGCAACAGCTAACATAAATCCTCATGGATCACAACAATGAATCAAATGGGGGGGGCCAGAACGACCGGCGGGGCCGGCAGTTGGTTGACAACATCCGAAAGCTCATTTTGGATCTGCTGATGATCACCCGGTAAAAGCCAACATCCTTTGTCAATGATAGAAATGAGCGGCGCCAAGAATTTTTCATACAGAACAGGAATCTGCTTTTCAGTTCAAAATATATGCCACGATTTTATTTATGTGTCGAATATCCAGAAGATTATATGAAAAACGGGGTACGGGTCCTGCCGGTGGAAACCTTTTGCAAAAAACTGCAGCTATAATAAAATATGATGGCGTCGTAAAAAGTCCCATCTGTCCCATCTACTGCGTTGTAGTGTTTTTTCAGTCACTCGGAATACTATATGTATGCCTTTGTTCCTGAAAAACCACTACGCCTTGTATATGAAACTTTTAACTTGTGCCATCTTTTCCATGTTGAGAGACTTTTTACGAGAGCATTAAAATATGGGGGACATTCATTACAAGAGGCGCGTGGCGCACTTGCAATTTGAATTCACCGGCAGGAATTACGGAATAAGCATTGCCGAAACCTGCAGGATAAAAACAGCATCAGCCGGTCTGATTTTTTTTTCATTGCCCAGGGTTTTTTCCTTATTTACCGTTGGAACCGGCAACTTTACCATGATGCGCAATGCACAGATGGCGTCTGCTAAATTCACTATGTTGTCGTTGTTTATATCACCATAAACGGCGGAGGGGCGGTCCAGGATCACATCTAAACCGTATGATGTCCCTGCTGTGTTCGTCGCATAGGCCCGATAATGGTAGATCGCACCAGGCGAAAGGCCGGTGATGATGCTGGTAAATGCGCCAGTGGAACCGGCAGCACCTTCCTCGGTTTTGCTGTCTGCCGTGGTGGGATTGACCGATGTACTCCAGCAGACGCCGTGCTGGGTGGGATTGGGCGCCCCGAGGTCAGTAATATTACCGCTTACAGTGGCGGTGGTGGGCGTGACGTCGGACGCTGCCTGGGTGGTTATGGTGGGTGCCTGCGGATCGGTCGTGAATGTCATGTCCGCACCGTAGCTTGTCCCGCTCGAATTTGTCGCATACGCCCTGTAATGGTAAAGTGTATCCGGATCCAAGTCGGTAATAAAAGATGTAAACATGCCTGTACCAGCGGCATCCGTTGTATGCATATCGTCTGTTGTCGGATCAACATTTGTACTCCAGCAAACACCACGAGCAGTGACACTTGCGCCGCCATCATCAGTTACATTCCCGCCGGAAGAGGCGCTGTTATATGTGATTGAAGTGGCTGCGGTGGTTGAAACCACCGGCATTTCAGCCGCAAACCTTATCAAAACCGCGTAATCTTCCGCCTGTCCATATGTCTGGTCCGTGCATGGATTAATGGTATTAAAGTCGGCATCGGAAATGACACGCATTCGCAGGAGGGAACCGACAGCGGCATCACTTGGAATTACAATGGTTCCTGAATGGGTTTGCCCGGTATCATCAGAGGAAAATGCCAGCTCATCGGGCAGATCGAATACACCGTTATTGTTATAATCGATATATACACGAACATCTTCATCATTGGCCGGGCCGGTGGTTACCGTTATCGGGTAACTGCCGCCAATTTCCAGGCCGGCCATGCGGCTGCATGAAAAATCCTGATATCCGCCGTCAGTAACAGCGTCGCCGGTTATGTTATCAATAGACTCAAAATTGACATTATATATGCCCATACCGTAGTTATTCGTAAGGTCGGTGGTAGTGACCGTACATGCGGATACCGGGGGATCATACACAGCTATATAGCCGGTTTTGGTTTCAGTATTGCCCGTGCCCGCAGCATTGGTTACCGTCAATGATACATCATAGGCACCGGCAGTATCATAGTCGACGGAAGGCGCGTTTGCCGTGGACGTTGACGGATCGCCGCCCGAAAAGGACCACGACCAGCCGGATGATCCGTTTGCGCTCAGGTTCGTGAAATTGACCGTGTTTGCCGTGCACAGTATGGTGTTATCTGCTGAAAAATCGGACACCGGCGCGCTGACAGCGGTAAAAACAACTCCGTAATCTTCCGTCTGCCCGGAGTCCTGGTTGGTACACGGATCAATCGTTTCTACGGAAAAATCGGAAATCACCCGCATTCGCAGAATTGAACCGGTGACGACCCAGTCGGGCGTGTTTACGGTTCCGAAATGGGTTTGCAGGGTATCCTCCGAG
Source organism: Deltaproteobacteria bacterium (assembly GCA_013151835.1). Lineage (GTDB taxonomy): Bacteria > Desulfobacterota > Desulfobacteria > Desulfobacterales > Desulfosalsimonadaceae > JAADHK01. The sequence continues at coordinate 38,886 of JAADHK010000044.1, read as the reverse complement.
GAGAACGCCAGCTCTTCCGGCAGGTTAAAGACCCCGTTATTATTATAATCAATATATACACGGACATCTTCATTATTGATGGGACCGGTTGTAACCGATATGGGGTAGCTGTTCCCGGGCACCAGGGTGGCGATTTGGCTGCATGAAAAATCAAGGTACCCGGTGTCATCGACAGCATCCCCGGTGGTGTTGTCAATCGCGTCAAAAGTGACATTATATATGCCCATACCGAAGTTATTGGCCAGATCGGTGGTCGTGACCGCACATGCGGGGACCGGGGAATCATAGACATAAAGATAGTCGGTTTTGGTTTCCGTATATCCGGCGCCCACTGAATTTGTGGCGGTCAGAGAAACGGAATACAGTCCTTTTGTGTATGTCACGGTGGGGTTCCGGTCCGTGGAAGACGACGGTGTTCCCCCGGTAAAGGTCCATGCCCAGCTTGTGGGTCCGTCAGTGGATTTGTCCTGAAATGTGACATCACCGGCGCAAGTGGGCGTTGTGGCGGAGAAATCACTCATTGGCGCACCAACGGGTGTCAGGCCATTGGAGTCCTTCAGGCTTTCCCTGAGACCGCCTTGTGTGAAAATCGCCCGCATTCTGTCTTTTTGATCAAGCGTAAATTCGCTTTGGCACAAGTCGGAGGAATAATCCATATAGTTATGCACCACCAGACCTAAAAGATCGGGCGCCGCACAGGGGTTTTCGAGATTTTCAGGACAATTGCCATGGGAGCGTCTATGCGGTGGTGTATCATCACAACAATCACTGCTTTCGCCGCATACAAGATCCAAAGGGCACCGGGTGTCAGCCTCGTCTCCCTGGAATGTATGGTACAGATTAAATGCATGGCCCATTTCATGGGTCGCTGTGCGATTATGCGCCCCGGCGGCTGTACCAACCGTGCCGAAAGCCGGATGTATAATAAGCGCACCGTCTAAAGTCGGGGGTGCACCGGGAAAATAAGCATATCCCTGTGTGCCATCGCCTCCGTCATTATTATCGATCTCGGTGACGATCCAAATATTATAAAACCGGTCATTATCCCACCGGCTCAGGTCTTTTAAATCTGATTCATCCAAACCCAATGCGCCTTCGTTCCTGACCCCATAGTCGGCATAACTGGAATCCCCGCTACCGGCGCTACTGGTATCGATGCGCACAATTCCCGAGGACGGCTGATTGTTTGGGTCACGGACGGCCAGGCCAAATTCGATTCGTACGTCTTCACCGTTTCCGTCGCCATTTGTCCCGGCCATCTTTCGGAAATCCTCATTCAAAACGGTAATGGCGCTGTCAATCTGGGCAGCTGAAATATTTGAACCTGTCCCCACGGCCTCTCCAAGATGCATAACGTGTACGACAACCGGAATTTTATAAATATCGGGTGTGCTTTTAACCGTTTTCCGGTTAAGAATTTTTTGAAGATGACGCTCACTTTGGAGCCTTTTTGACCGGTAGGAAGGATCCGTCTGCATCAACTTTTTGTGGAGAAGATCAAATCCGCAGCGCTCTTTTGCCTGGATATATGCCGGAGCAATGAAACAAAATATAAAAATCAGCGCCAGAACCTTACGGAAAATATTTAAGCAGATAGTCTTCTGCATCTTCATGGTCTCCTTGGGAAATTGAGATAAATACGGAAACATCATACTTACCTTTCCTTTTAGATGGCCCCGGATCGCTTTCCTGGCAGGCGGAATATGGTATTACTATTCGATGGTTTTTGATCAAATTCCGTACCACCATAGAATAGTTACGCTCATAAAAATTTATGTTTACACATTATCGTTATTCATTTTTACCTTGTCAAATGAAAGTTGATTTTCTGTAAGTTGGTTTCACCCACTAGGCACGATGAAAGGAAAATCGTGCTAGGAGTTGACTTTTTATCCGCCCGACCTTATCTATAATTAATTCCCGAATACAGCAGAGGTATTGCCTGCACCGGCAGTTGACCCATATAATCCGATAAAATACGGAGCAATTATGACAAAGGTTTCCCTGACAAGATGCGATTCATATTCAAATGCCGAGTTAAAGGACGTGATCTACGAAAGCCTTGAAAATATCGGATTTGATCCTTCGACCTTTAAAAACAAGCGGATCGCCGTGAAACCGAACATGCTCATGCCGGCAAAAAATGAAAAGGCCATCATGACCCACCCGGAATTTTTCAGGGCCGTCGTGCAGATAATAAAAGAAAACAAAGGAAAGCCTTTTCTGATTGAATCGCCTGCCGTACATTCCCTTGCGCGTGCGATCAAAAAGAGTGGATACGCCGAAATCGTGGAATCCGAAAACCTGGAAGTGGCCGACCCGTCAACAACAAAAACCCTCCATTTTGAAGAAGCCCAGAGATACAAGCACATCGAGATTTCATCCGCCTATTTTGACGCTGACATGATCGTCTGTCTGCCTAAATTCAAGTCCCACGGCATTACGTACATGACCGGGGCGGTAAAACTTTTGTTCGGCGGAATTTACGGGCCCGGAAAATCAAAAATGCATTTCCGGCTCCCGGACCATAAGGACTTCTCTCAATTTCTGCTCGATCTTTACGGGGCCTTTGTCCACGGGTTTGACCCGCCCAAACCGATTCTTCATATCATGGACGCGATAGTCGTTCAGGAAGGGGAAGGGCCCGGGCCCGCCGGAAAACCAAGGACCATGAACGCCGTGCTTGCCGGAAAAAATGGCATTGCCGTGGATTATGTGGCAACAAAGGTTGCCGGCCTTGATATCAAAAAAGCCCCGACCATTTCCGAGGGGTTCAAACGGGGATATGGGGTAACCTCCAAGGATGAAATCGAGGTCGTCGGGGATACCATCGAATCTCTTGCACTTTCGGACTTTATCCCGGCCACCGGGTCTTCGATCATGTCCAACATGTTTATCTGGCCCCTTACCACGCCCATGGTTAAAAACCTCGTTGTGGAGCGGCCTTCGCCCGACCCGAAAAAATGCACGCTCTGCTACCAGTGTATGAAAATCTGCCCTGCCGAGGCCATCGGGCCTGCAAAAAAGAACGGGCTCACACCCGAATATGATTCGAAAAAATGCATCCGCTGCTATTGCTGTCTTGAAATCTGTCCCGAGGCAGCGGTTCAAAAAATACGTGGGAGGCTGCAGTGGGTGCTGGAGCTTATGTTCTGAAATTTAATATCATTATGGAGAAAGTTAATGGGTCGGTTTAAAATTACTATTATAATTACTTTAATTTATACATTTATTACATTATCATCGGCTCTTGCCAATCAGAAACCGGATAACTTTGTATGCATTACAATGGATGAAGCCATCTCATCCGCGCTTGCCCATAATCCAGGGATCTCTGCGGCAAAGGCGTCGGTTGCCGCTTCGTACCAGCGGGCAAGACAGGCCGAATCCGGGTTCTACCCGAGGATTAACCTGTCTGAATCCTTCATACGGACAGATAATCCCATGTGGACATTCGGCACCAAGATCAACCAGGGGGGAATAACGGCCTCTGATTTCAGCCCGGATGCCTTAAACAGCCCCCCTGCCCTGAACAACTATGCCACGCGCCTTTCGCTCAACTGGTATCTTTTTGACGGTGGCCGCACATGGTACGGCACAAAACAGGCCGGGTTCGCACAAAAAGCCGAGGACTCCAGGTTAAAACAGACCGAACAGGAAATAATCTTTCAGACAATAAAGGCATATTTCGGGCTGGTTCTCGCTCAAGAAAACATCGGTGTGGTTCAACAGGCCCTTAAAACAGCACACGCACACCTTGAGATGATGGAAAACCGTTACAAAAACGGGCTCACCGTAAAAAGCGACGTACTCAGGGCAAAGGTCCATATCTCAAGCCTTGACCAGGATCTTGCGATCGCGGACAGCAGGGTATATGTGGCGCGGGCCACCCTGAACGCGGTTATGGGAAACAAGCACGAAAAACCGCTTAAACCCGTGACCATGCTTTCAGACAATAAAATTCCCGCCACACCCCTTGACCAATGGATATCCTTGACCCATAAAAACCGGCCGGAACTTATGCAAACCGTGCTTGAAGAAAAAATGGCCAATGCTGAACTGAAAAAATCAAAGGCACGTAATCTGCCCTCATTGAGCCTTAATGGAAGCTACGAGATTAATTCAGAGAACTTTGATTCATCAAAAGACAATTACACCATAGGGGCCGCAGTCACCATGAACCTTTTTTCAGGGTTCGGGTACTCGGCAAAAACAGAAGAAGCCTTGCTCAGGGCACGCCAGGTGCGCCACTTGAAAGATGATCTTGAAAGCAGGATCACACTCGAGGTAAGGCAGGCATACTATGATGTAATGAGCGCTCAAAAAAGGATTGATACGGCAAAAACAGCAATAGACCAGGCAAAAGAAGCGATGCGTATCGTTTCAAACAGGTACGAGTCCGGAATCCTGCCGGTTGTCTCGCTGCTCGATGCCGAGGTTGCGGTCTACGAGGCAATAAACAATTACAACCGCTCACTCTATGAAAAAACCATTGCCGCGGTCGAGCTGAAAAAGGCCGCGGGCATCATAGGGGATAAGCCTTAAATAAGGAGTATGATCGTGAAAAGAAAAAACCGTTATCCGGTTTCCGGAAAGAGCATATTGATGGGACTGTCTTTTGCGCTTGCCGCGCTTTTTATCGTTGGATGCGGAAATGAGATTCAGCCTGGAAATACGCCCGAAAAACCTTCCGCCACGGTAAAGGCTAAGACTGTTGTTGTTCAAAACACCGCCAGGCCGGTCATTTATGAAGCCGTGGGCGCGGTCGCCCCGGAGACCGGCGCCGCTATTTCCGCCAGGGTCATGGGACAGGTAAGGGAAGTTCGAGTCCATGAAGGGCAGCACGTAAAAAAAGGGAACATACTGATCGTCCTTAACGGAAAAACGATTTCCGCACAGGTCGACCAGGCAAAGGCCGGACTCGACCAGGCCAAAAAAGGCCTTGAGGCGGCCCGCTCCATGGTAAAGGCGGCGTCGGCCAGGGCAAAACTATCCGAACAGACTTACAAACGATACCAGGCCCTGTTAAAAACAGATTCAGTCAGTCGGCAGGAGTTTGACGAGGTCGAGTCCGCTTATCTTGCGTCATCCGCGGCCCTTGACCAGAGCCGTTCCATGGAAGAAGCGGCAAAAGGAGCAATTAAACAGTCGCAAGCGGCCCTTGCCGCCGCAAATTCACGATTTTCCGATACCATTATCAAAGCGCCTTACGATGCGACCATTTTAGACAAAAAGGTCGAGCCCGGGGACATGGCCACGCCCGGCAGGCCGCTTTTAACACTTGAAAAAACCGGAGCATTCGAGGTTCGTACCGTGCTTCCGGAATCTCAGATAAATTCCATCCAGCCCGGGGATATGGTTTCGATTATCATTGACGCCCTGGGAGACGCTCATGTGTCAGGGACCATCCGCACCATTGAACCTTCGGCTGATCCGGCAACCAGGTCTTTTGCGATCAAAATATCCCTTCCCATCTTTTCCGGCCTTAAATCAGGCCTTTTCGCAAGGGTCCGGGTGATAGCGGGCCGGTCGGGAATGATAATGATCCCGGATACCGCAATGGTCAGCCAGGGGGAGCTCAGGGGCGTCTTTATTGTTGATCCGCAGCACATGGCACGGTTCCGGCTGATCAGGCCGGGAAGACGCTTTGGCGACCTGGTCGAGATACTGTCCGGGCTAAATGAAGGCGAACAGATCATTGTCAAACCGGATTATGCCATTAAAAACGGCGTAAAGGTGGAGGCGCTATGAAGGCCCATAAGCTGGGACCCGCCGGGAGCATTGCCGGGTTCTTCATAAACTCCAAACTCACGCCGTTGTTTATCATTGCGGGGATACTGCTGGGCATCGCGTCGGTCATCGCCCTGCCCCGGGAGGAAGAGCCGCAGATCATTGTTCCCATGGTCGATATATTTGTTTCCATGCCCGGTGCAACCGCAAAAGAAGTGGAGCAGCGCGTAACAGGCCCCATGGAAAAACTGTTATGGGAAATCCCGGGGGTTGAATATATCTATTCCACTTCCAGCCCCGGCTTTTCCATGGCCGTCGTCCGTTTCTATGTCGGCCAGAACGAAGAAGACGCCATTGTCCGGCTCCAGTCAAAACTCATGGCCAATTACGACCGGATTCCGCACATGGTCTCCCCTCCCCTGATAAAGCCAAGATATATTGATGATGTGCCGATCCTTTCTCTCACCTTCTGGAGCGAAACCGAAACTCCGTACAACCTGAGGCGCGTGGTTGCCGAGGCCCGGGAGATTATAAAAAGAGTGCCCAAGGTTTCCATTACAAAGATCATTGGCGGTGCATCACGGCAGGTCCGCGTCGGGATCGATCCTGTTCGAGTTGCCGCCTACGGCCTGGATGCATCGAGGATACAAACAATGATTTGCGGCGCGAACATGGCCGCCCACGCCGGATCTTTTCCGGGAAAGGACGGCCAGGTCATAGTTGATGCGGGCGGATTTCTTGAAACCATCGATGATGTAAAACAGGTGGTGGTCGGCGTATGGAAAGGACGTCCGGTCTATCTTTCGGATGTTGCGACGATTACAGACGGGCCTTCGGAACCTGATAATTACGTATTCTTCGGTACCGGACCCGCCTCGGTGAAAAAAGGGATTCAAAAGACGGAAACCAGGTTCGGGGTGAGTCCGGCAGTTACCTTAAGCGTTGCAAAGCGTAAAGGGACCAATGCGGTCGCCCTGGTAAAAAGTGTAATTGAACGCCTCCATAAGGGGCTTGACGATAAAATGCCCGCGGACATCCACATGACGATTACCCGCAATTACGGGAAAACCGCAAACGAGAAGTCAAATGAACTACTCTTTCATATGGCCATTGCCGTATTTTCCGTGACGATTCTCATAATGCTTGTTCTGGGCGCCCGCGAATCGATTGTTGTGGCGCTGGCCATACCCGTGACCCTGGCGCTTACGCTCACTGTTTTCTATTTGCACGGATATACGTTGAACCGGATTACCCTTTTTGCCCTGATCTTTTCCATAGGAATACTGGTGGACGATGCAATAGTGGTGGTGGAAAACATCGCAAGGCATTTGCGCCTTCCGGAAAACATGGGCCGTCCCGTCGGGACTGTGGCCATTGAGGCCGTGGGCGAGGTGGGAAACCCAACGATTCTGGCCACGCTCGCCGTGATTGCGGCCATTCTTCCCATGGCTTTTGTTGGCGGTCTCATGGGCCCGTATATGAGGCCAATACCGGTGGGCTCTTCTGCGGCAATGATATTTTCCCTGCTGGTGGCTTTTATCGTAACGCCATGGGCCACGATCCGGGTAATCCGAAAAAACAGCGCGGGACACGGCGACAGCCCTGAAGGAGAAATCGAAGACTGGAGCATCCGCCTTTACCGCCGCATCATGGGGCCTCTGATCCACCATAAGCACACAAGATGGTTTTTTCTCATCATGGTAACCCTCATGCTCCTTGGTGCATGCGGGCTCGTGGGTGTCGGACTCGTGAAGGTAAAGATGCTCCCGTTTGACAATAAAAGCGAATTTCAGGTCATTTTGAACATGCCTGAATCTGCTACCTTAGAAGAGACCGCCGACGCTGCAATGGAAATGGGAGAATACCTCGCCACCGTAAACGAGGTGATGAATTACCAGCTTTATATAGGGACGTCCTCACCCTTTAACTTCAACGGCATGGTTCGCCACTACTATCTCAGGCGCGGCCCGAATGTGGCCGACATCCAGGTCAACCTTGCAGGCAAACACGAGCGCAAGGACCAGAGCCACGCTATTGCCAAGCGGGTAAGGCCGGCCCTGAAAAAAATCGCGGACCACTATCATGCGCGCATAAAAGTCGCCGAGGTTCCGCCGGGCCCACCGGTTTTATCCACTCTTGTTGCGGAAGTTTACGGCCCGGAATATGAAGGGCAACGAAATGTTGCGAAAAAAATACTGGATATCTTCGATCATACCGAGGGGGTGGTTGACGCGGACTGGTACCAGGAGGACCCTGAAACACGTTATATGATAAGAGTAGACAGAAAAAAGGCCGCCTTAAACGGAATTCCCGCCGCCCGGGTGATCGATGCCGTTGCGACCCGGCTTGGAGGGAAAAAGACAGGGCTCCTCCACAAGGCCGACGAGCGCGAGGACGTAAATATCGTCATCCGGCCCGACATGGCCGGCCGGGCGGGGATCGACAGGCTTACGTCCATTCGTCTTATATCCCCTTCCGGCAAACAGGTGCCCCTGTCCGAGCTGGTCCATGTTAAAAAAACAAGAATTGATAAAAGCATCTATCACAAAAATCTCATGCCGGTCGTGTATGTGACCGGAGACGTTGCCGGTGCAAAGGAGAGCCCGGTCTACGCCATACTCGAGATGTGGAAAAAAATAGATGCAATCCACATCCCCGAAGGATATCATATCGAGCAACGAACGGCATCGCTCCCAAAAGACGACACCCGGTTTGCCATGAAATGGGACGGGGAATGGCAGATCACCTACGAGGTTTTCCGGGACTTGGGCATCTCCTTTGCCGTGGTGCTGGTATTGATTTTCATCCTCGTGGTGGGATGGTTTCAGTCGTTTACAACCCCTTTGGTGATAATGGCGGCAATCCCGTTTTCACTCATAGGGATATTGCCGGCCCACTGGATGTTTAATGCCTTTTTCACGGCAACCTCCATGATCGGCTTTATCGCGGGCGCGGGGATTGTTGTGCGGAACTCCATTATCCTGGTCGATTTTATCGAGTTGCGCCTGGCCGAGGGGATGCCTCTTGACGAAGCAGTGATCGACGCGGGCGCTGTGAGATTCCGGCCCATGATGCTCACTGCGGCGGCAGTTGTTGTGGGCGCTTCGGTCATCCTGTTTGATCCCATATTCCAGGGGCTTGCCATATCGCTCATGGCCGGAGAAGTGGCGTCTCTCCTGTTTTCCCGCATGACGGTGCCCATCCTCTATTTTCTTGATAAACGATGGGAATCGGAGCATCACGTGCATGGGTAGACGGCAGGGAGCAGGGGATGCAATACAAATTTATATTGCATCCATCCGATACAACAGGCATTATAGCCATGCGAACGATAATGCCCGGTGACCTCATACACAAAACAATTACACGAAAAAGGGGACGAAAATGGCCAGAAAAGTCTTAAGGACTAAATTATGTGACATGCTGGATATTGAATATCCGATTCTAAGCGCCGGGATGGGACCGACATTAATTGGTGAAAAAACCGGTGCGCCCGTTCAATTGGTGGTCGCTGTGTCAGAAGCCGGCGGGCTCGGAGTTTTAGGCGGAGCCGGGTATACTATTGATGAATTGCGCGAAGAGATACGTAAAATAAAAAAAATGACGGACAAACCTTTTGGTGTTGATCTGTTATTGCCCAATAAACTCGTGGAAGTTCCCGGAGAAGTGGGTGCGGGCCCCGAAGAAATCCCTCTTTCCCAGGCACTGGCATTCATTCCCCAGGAACACAGGGACTGGTTAGACAAAATCAAGTCGGAAATGGGTCTTCCGGATGTCGATTTGATGGTGCAAATGAAAACCACGACCATGTGCCCAAAAGAAGCGGTCAGAGTCTGTCTTGATGAAAAAGTGCCGCTTTTTTGCGCTGGCCTGGGGAACCCCGGATTCATGGTTGCCGAAGCGCATTCGCTCGGCATGAAGGTGCTCGGGGTGACGGGAAATTCAAAAAACGCCAAACGCATGGCGGATGCCGGTGTGGATATTATTGTCGCCCAGGGACATGAAGGCGGCGGGCATACAGGCAGGATCGGAACCATGGCTTTATTACCCATGGCCATGGATGCTGCGGCCCCGAAACCGGTATTGGCGGCAGGCGGAATCGGGGACGGCCGTGGAATAGCGGCAGCCCTTGCCATGGGATGCCAGGGCGTCTGGATGGGAACCCGCTTTTTAGCCACCAAGGAAGGCGGAGCGCTGGATATTAACAAACAGCGGATTTTAGAATCAAATGATGAAGGTACTCGTGTCAGCCAGGCCTATACCGGCAAAACACTCAGAGCCAGTTACAATAAATTTCATGACCTATGGGACAGCGCCGGACTTGCTCCCGTTCCGTTTCCCATGCAGGTGCTGATTTCTTCGGCCCTGATGGCCGGCTTTATTGAAACCGGCAAACTAGACTACGTAGGTGGTCTTGCGGGACAGGTTTCCGGATTGATTAAAGAGATTAAACCTGCGGGTCAACTATTGGAGGAACTGGTAGAGGAGACGGTTGAAATTCTGTCCGTCACACTTCCGGGATCGGTAATTGTAAAATAGAACCGTTTTATTTCATATCCCATACTCGGCCCGTTCGATAAGCTCCATCTGCATGTCCTGGTTCAGGGTAACAAAATAGGCGTTATAGCCGGAGATGCGGACGATGAGATTCCGGTAGTTTTCCGGATGGGCCATGGCATCTTTCAACATTTCGGAGGTCACCACGTTCATCTGCATCTGCATCCCGCCGAGCATGAAATAGGTCTTTACATAGGAAAACATGTTTGCGACGATCTTTTCCGCCGTATCATTTGCAGAAGGCACGACCTTGACGTTAAAGGCCATGTTGTTGTTTACATTATGCGGATCGAGCCGGGCCACGTCCCTGATATTGTCGAGAAGGTTTGACGAGGCCGATGCCTGGGGGGTAAGGCCCGGCGTAAAGGCCTTGCCCGCAAGCTTGCCGGAAGGCAGCGCCCCGCTCAATGTGCCATATGCCACGTGATTGGACATGGACCAGAACCCGGCCGTGTATTTTCCGCCCCTGTAATGGGGCTGGGCAAGATAGGTATCGTGGACAAATCGGGTCAACTGGTTGGCCATTTTTAGGGCCTTATCGCTTCCCGACCCGAAAAACGGGACTTTACCGCCTGTGATCATGGCGTATAATTCCGGATGCTTTTCAAAATTTTCGTCCACGGCCTCTTTTAATTCCTCAAAGGTCACCTTTTTTTCATCAAACACAAGGGTTTTTACGGCCATGAGCGAATCGACCACATCCGCAAGCCCGATACATGCCGCACCCGAGCTGTTGTATTTGGCCCCTCCCCCTGTCACGTCCCTCCCCTTTTGAATGCAACCGTCGATGAGGGAGGAAAGCAGGGGCGTAGGCCGGATAAAGGCGTGTGCATGGCCGAGCATATTGTTGTAGGCGCAGGCTTTTTCCACCAGAAACGCAAACTGGGTCTTGTACGCCTTTAAAAAATCATCGAATGTCGTAAAATCACCGTTCTCCACAACACCGGTCTTTGGCCCGAGGTCCCATTTCATCAGGGGATGACGGCCATTGTTTAAGGCCATCTCAAGGGGAGCCACCATGGACATCATCATGAAATTGGTGTGCCCGATGTGTTTGCCCGAAAGGGTCGGCTCGACACAGCCCGTGGCCGACCAGTTTCGAAGATCGCGTATATCATAGTCAAACTCAGCCAGCGATTCCATGACCGCAATATCGTTGTGCAGAGACGGAGTCGCGGCGGTTATCCTGTTCACGTCGCACAGCCTTTTCAAATAAGCATCGGTGTTCTTTTCCGGATGAAAGCGGGCGTTCACGTTGGGGTCCCGGATGGAGAGCATCTCGGTAACCTTCAAGAAAATATAGGTCATGTCACAGACCCCGTCCTCCCCTTCCGGCGTAACTCCGCCCAGGGTGATGGCCTGATCGGATGAACTTCCGCCAAAAAGATAATTGGCAAGATCGGGAGTCAAAGGCAGATGATCCGTGCACCGCATATAGAAACACCCGACAAGCTCAATAGCATGCTCGATGTAGGCTGTCCGGTCCGATTCTGTCCTGAGCCGCGCCATATCCGCCTCAAAATAAGGCTGAAGCCATTGATCCAGCCGTCCCAAGGACAGTCCCGCATTGGTGTTCTCCATATGGAGGCAAACCCAGGTGATCCAGATGGAGTTAATTGCCTCAGCTAAGGTTGTGGCAGGCCCTTCCGGGACGTGATCGCAGATGACGGAAAGCCGGATAAGCTCCATCTTGCGGCGCGGATCGGCCGTTTGCCCGGCAAGCCGCTCCGCCTCTTCTGAAAGATGTTTTGAATAGGCCGTCACCCCTTCAAGGCATAGAATCATTGCCTGAAGGGTCTTTGCCTGGTCAGATTCCGGCGCTTTTTCAGCCAGGGATTGCCGTGCCTCTTTTATGATTCCGGAGACTCCCAGCTTCAATACTTTGGGAAAGTCCGGTATTGTATGGGACAGGGCAACTGATTTCCAGATAAAATAAACGGCGTAGCGCTCATCAATAAGCTGGCACAAAGGGCTTTTATACTTTTCGCGGACCCATTCCCTGAAATTACGCCGGGTCCAGAACGGAAAGACCTCGTGATGAAGGATTTTAAGCGTTTCGTCCGACACGTCATAGGGGTTTAAAGCCCTGTGGGGAACAGTCTTAAGCTCACTCCAGATCATTGTGCCATGGGCCTCGGGATAGACCACAAGGCCGATATCCCGAGTGGTGGTGGTGCCCGCGATAAGATCATTTTTTCTGATAACAGGTTTTTTATTCTCCAGAAGACAGCTGTACGCTCCGGCCTGGCGCAGGGCGGGAAACCAGGGATTACCGTGCCTGTCCGTTTCATACCCGTTTTTTTTGTACCAGTCGGTCACCAGTTTGGGCAGCTCGTGACAGACTGCGGGTTTTACGGTAAAGTGGAGATCAAGAAAGGTCGCAAGCCGGGGAAAATCCTCAAGGCTGTATTGCGAAAAATATGGATCGGTCAGAAAACGCACGTTCGGATCGGCGACTTCTGCGCGTATCCGCTCGGAACGTCTCTTTGCCATCTCATCGCAAAGGTCCGGATCAGCGCACGGGCTCTTTTTCAACAGCCGTTTTCTATCCTTTCGGATATCGGCTTTCAACATTCGGACCTGTTTTTTAGACAGCAAAATCGAGATATAGAAAAAAAAGGCCTGGAGAAAGGCAAAGTTTCCCTCGGTCCGGAACTCGCTTTTCAGCAGCATGTAGAGCTGCTCGGTGGGCGTGGCCGAAAGGAGCTTTTTTACCGCTGCATCTGTTGCGAAAATAATAGTTACGTCTGCGTCATCCGGGATTTTACTCTCCACAAAAACGCGGCCCGAGTCGAACACGACCGCAGCCTCGATTGATCCGGACTCGGTCTTAAGGCCGATGGTGAAATCTATCCACCCGAGATCGCTTTTTAAATACCGATTCAGCCATGGTGCGTGGGTATACAGCGCGGCCATGAGTTTTAAAGGCGCGTTCAGCATGACGGTATTAACGTATGAAGCAAACATCTTCTTCTCCTTATTAACGGACTCGTAAAAAGCCCATCTGCGGCGTTGCGCAAGCCGTGAAAGAGCTCAACGTACAAAAAGTACGCCTCGCACTTTCCCGGCTCGCACGCCTTGCATATGGAGCTTTTTACGAGCCCTTGGCCCGAGTTTGAATTAGGACAAAAATAACCTCTTTGCCGGAAAAACGACAAAATATCACACTTCCAACGAACCGGTTTCCGCAATGGCCCGGTTTAATCGGCCGGAACCGTACCCTTCCAGGTCGAGAGTTACATAGAGAAAGCCGATTTTTCTCAGTTCGACTATAATATGTGCCCGTATTTCGGAAGACACCAGGCGCGAAATTTCATTTTCCGGGACCTCGATTTTGGCAGTGTGCCCGAAATAGCGGACCCTGCATTGGGCAAAGCCGTTTTGGGCAAGTACGACCTCCGCTTGTTCTATCATAGACAGTGAGGCTGTAGTTATGGGCATACCATAGGGGATGCGGGTTGCAAGGCAGGGAGAAGACGGTTTATTCCATGTATCAAGACCCATGATTCTGGATTGTTCCCTGATTTCGGCCTTGTTCCAGCCGGTTTCGGCAAGCGGGGATATGACCTTAAGTTCGGCAATCGCCTTCATGCCGGGCCGGAAATCCTTTAGATCATCGGTGTTGGTGCCGTCCGCGACATTTGAAATGCCGTGTTTACGGGCTGCGCCGATAATCTCGGAAAAGACGTTATTTTTACAGATATAACAACGATCCGATGGGTTTGCCAGAAGCTCCGGATCGGTGATTTCCCCGAGATCAATGCATACATGCTTTACGCCAAGATCTGCGGCCGCGTCTTTTGCACACCTTATCTCAATTGCCGGGATCAGGGACGATGAAACGGTTATTGCAAGAACACGATCCAAAAGAGCCTGTTTTGCGGCGGCAAGCAAAAACGTGCTGTCCACGCCTCCGGAAAATGCAACGGCAAGGCCGTCAAGGCTGCTAAGATAGTTTAACAGGTTTACCATTTTCCCGCCCGTAGCGGCACCGGGCGGAGGGGAAGCTGAATTTTTCTTTGATATGGTTTCCATCGGTCCTCCAAAAGGCATGTACAAAAACGCCCGGATAAAAAAAGATTTACAACAAAAGAGCCATTGATGTATAGAATATCGCAGTCAGGGACTATAATAGAGGATATGGAGTAAAAAGCCAAACTTTTTATAATTTTTATAATAAGGACAAAGGGATTGTTATGGCAAAAAAAAGCAGTGCAAAAACAGGTACGAAAAAGAAAGGGGCGGCTAAAAAAAAGACTGCCGGGAAAAAAATAGCGGCTGCCGCGAAAAAATCCACTCTAAAAAAGAAAAGCGGGGGTAAACCAACAATAAAAAAAATCCTGAAACGCGAATTTGAGGCCTGGGCTCCAAAAACTCTTTTTGTCCCGCAACCGGACACTGAGCATGAAAAGGTTTTTTCATCGCCTCCGGTTTTTGCCAAAAAGAAAAAAGATTCGGCACGGTTAAAAAGACTTCTTCTTAAACCCGCCACCCTTGAAGCGGTAGAAGAAAAAAAAGCTGAAAAAGCGCCCTCCCCCAAAAAGCCGGTCGTAAAGAAGAAAGTATCTCCCAAGGCCCCTGCTGCGAAAGCAAAGGCAAAAAAAGAAACTGTGCCTGCCGCAAAAAAGAAGCCTGCGGTTTCGATTAAGACACTATTGATGCAAAAATTTGATTCGGAGACACCCGAACTGCCCGACTCGCCCGGAACCGGGCCGGATGAAAATGCCTTTTTCACCGCGCCCCCTGCCATTGAAGAGGCCGACCCAGACCGTGCCGAAGGGCTTAAGGCGTTACTGGTAAAGACGATCGACTTTAAATCGCCGGTTGAACCATTTCCCGTTGTTGAAGAGACAAAAGCAGATATCCTCCCCGAGCCGGAGACGGCGGCGACTGAAGTGGCGGAGCCACAGGCTGAGGCCGAGTCTGTACCGGAAGCGATTAAGGAACCTGCGACAGAACCCGAAACTGCGCCGGACACAAGGACCGAGCCGGAACCGGAACCTGAATCCGCACCTGAACAGGCGATGAAAACCATGGCTGTTCCGGAAGCGGAAGTCATGGGAACAAATATCCCGCAGCCAGTGGCACAACGAGGATGCATAGCCTCCGGACTTTGTTCAATTCCCGGCCCCATAAAAGCATTAATCACTTTCACCGCTGTAATCATATCACTCATTGTAATAGCAAGTCTTCTAAACATTCGCCATTATTACATAGTCCCCACCAGGACCGGATTAGAAATATCAAAGGGGGATTTTACGCCAAAGGGCAAGGAAGATATCGCATTTCTTCTCCTGGCCAAGGCCCCGGAAAAGATCAAGGATGTATATACCAAATCAGAAGTATATGCCATAATCTATTGGCATTACATTAAAAAGGCCGGGGCACTTGCCCGATCAACCAACCTTTCGGATCTGAAAAACGCAAAAAAATACATCGACAATGCCAGGGCCTATGCGCTTTCTTCCGAGGATTTTGACCGGGTGAAAACGCAACTCAACCGGATTAATGCAAAAATAAAAGCCATTGCTCCGGCCACAGGGAAAAAAATGGGAAAAGAATAAACGTCGAACATCGAACGTCCAACTTCGAATAATGAATAGAAAACTCGGGCCTGAGGGCTCGTAAAAAGCTCCATATGCAAGGCGCACGAGTCGGGAAAGAGCGAAGGCGTACTTTTTGTACGTTGAGATCTTTCCCGGCTCGCGCAACGCCGCAGATGGACTTTTAACGAGTCCGTCGATTTCAATACAGATGACACGCCACCCGGTGTTCTCCAATAACACCCGAGCTAACCACATCAGGAAACGTTTTCCTGCATACATCCATGGCTTTCGGGCACCTGGGATGAAATGTGCACCCGGGCGGCGGGCTTAAGGGTGACGGGACATCCCCGGACAAAGGCATTTTTTGCTGTTTTTCCTTGCCCGCGACAGGGACCGCATCGATCAGCGCCCTTGTATAAGGGTGCATGGGCGAAAAAATAACATCTTCGCACCTGCCCTGCTCGACGATCCGGCCGAGATACATTACCGCAATCCGGTCGGCGATATTGCTGACCACGCTTAAATCATGGGATATGAAAAGATATGAAAGCCCGTATTTTTCACGAAGATCGGAAAAGAGATTTATGACCTGAGCCTGCACCGATACATCGAGTGCGGATACCGCCTCGTCGCATATGATAAGTTTTGGATTAAGCGATATGGCACGGGCGACATTGATCCTCTGGCGCTGGCCTCCTGAAAACTCGTGGGGAAAGCGGTAGATGGCGTCTTTATCAAGGCCCACGACCCCCATGAGCCGCCTTGCGGCATCGGCCCTTTCCTTTTTTTTGATCATCTTGAATTCCAAAAGCCCCTCGGTAACAATGTCCATCACGTTCATGCGCGGATTCAACGATGAAAGCGGGTCCTGGAAGACAACCTGCATCCGTTTTCGCAGGTTTTTCTCGTCTTTTGCCTTCAATGCCGTGCCCGCTCCCGCAATCTTTTTTCCCGAAAAAATTATCTCACCGTCAACCGGTGTTTCAAGCCCGAGAATCGTGCGGCCGAGTGTTGTTTTCCCGCACCCGGACTCACCCACCAGGCCCAGGGTCTCCTTTTGATTTATAAAAAAGCTTACCCTGTCAACCGCACGTATGGGATCATTTTTCCGGGAGAAAAGGTTTTTGGGCATGTAAAACCAGGTCGCAAGATTCCTTACATCTAAAAGGGGGGCAATTGAGGTGTTTTCCATTACGCCCCCCTGCCCTGTGGAACCGCCCTGCTTTTTTCTCTTTTTTGGTCCACGAGAAAACAGGCGGCCATGTGTTCTTCACCGACTTCGAAAAGCGCCGGTTTTTCGTTTTTGCAACGATCAAAGGCAAAGCGGCACCTGTCCATAAAATGGCAGCCGTCAGGATATGCAAGCGGTGAAGGCACCTGCCCGGGAATCTCGGAAAGCCTGGCCTTGCCGCGTGAAAGGCTCGGTATGGCCGCAAGAAGACCCCGGGTGTAGGGATGGGCCGGCCGGAAAAACACATCTTTAAGCCCGCCTGTTTCCACAACCCTGGAAGCATACATGACCACCACCCGGTCGCAGGTCTCCCAGACCACGCCCATGTCGTGGGTAATTAATAAAAGCGCGGCCCGTTTTTTTACCATGCGTGAAAGAAGGGCGAATATCTGGGCCTGGGTGGTAACGTCAAGTGCGGTCGTCGGTTCATCCGCAATTACCAGGTCCGGGGACATCATCAGGGCCATGGCAATCATGACCCGCTGCTGCATGCCTCCGGAAAGCTGGTAGGGATAGGCCGAAAGCCTTTCTTCGGGATCGGGTATCCCCACGCGCGAAAGCCAGTCAAGGACAAACAGACGTGCATCGCCGCGCGACATGTCCCGGTGAAAGAAAACGGCCTCTATCATCTGGTCTTCAATTCTCAACAATGGTGAAAGGGCCGAAAGCGGCTCCTGGAAGATCATGCTGATTTGGTTTCCCCGAATATCCTTAAGCGTCCGGATATCTGTCCGCAAAAGGTCCTGATCATTAAAATAAACATGGCCGCTCTCGATGCTCCCCGGCGGGCAGGGAATAAGCCGGGCAATCGCAAGGGCGGTCACCGACTTTCCGCACCCGGACTCACCCACCAGGCCCACGCTTTCGCCGGCGTTCAGGCAAAAAGTAACCCCGTCGACCGCAGTAAGCGGTCCGTCATCGGTGTCAAACCGAACAGTCAGATTTTCAACATTTAATAATGGCATTCAACACCTTTATTTTAGGCGACTATATTGTCTTGGATCATAGGCATTCCTCACCCCTTCACCAACAAACACGCCGAGAAGCATGACGATAAAAAGGGCCATTGAGGGATAAAGAATCAGCCACCATGCCCAGCGGTATTGCTGGGCCTCAAACAAAAGCTCCCCCCAGCTCGGGGTCGGCGGAGGCAGCCCGAACCCGAGGTAATCAAGGGCCGCCAGCGAGCCGATGGCTCCTACCAGTGAAAACGGAAAAAATGTTATAACCGGAACCAGGGCATTGGGCAGGATATGCCTGAATATGATCCGGCGTCCCGGTACGCCCATGCATTTTGCCGCTTCCACAAAGGGCTTTTTGCGCAGCTTCAGGAATTCAGCCCTGATATAATACGATATGCCGATCCAGTTGAAAAGCCCGTAGCAGAACAGAAGAAGCGCAAAGCTCCTGCCGTAAATGGATCCCATGAGTATCATGACATATAAAAACGGAATTGCGCTCCATATTTCCGTAAACCTCTGGGCCGTTATGTCGAGCCGCCCCCCGTAATATCCCTGAATTGCCCCGGCCGCAGCCCCAAGACCCATGGAGGCAAATACCAAAAGAAATCCGAAACTCATGGAGATTCTAAGACCGTAGAGTATCCGGGCAAATACATCCCTTCCCGCTGCATCAAGACCGAACAAATGATCTGAAACCGGGTGAAACGGGAAGCTGATATCCGCTCTTTTAAAGGACAACCTGTATTGAACCCCCGAGATAACAGCCGGATAATCATCAACCGATTTTTCAAACCGGCTTGAAACAAGTTCGGAAATGATTGTTTTGTCGCCCGGCGAAAGCTCCTTCCAGAGCGCGGGTGTCTTCTTCCCGGGCGCGAGGTCTCGTCCGAACACCATGGATACAGTGGATACCGGGTTTTGTGGAGCCGTAGTTTCGCGCAATATCAGACGTACGGTCGCCGGCGCCCGCCGGCGCGGCCGAAAGGCAGGAATATCCACGGCGATCCTGTTTTTTCCCGGACCCGGCACCACAACGGAAAATCGGGGCGAAGCCCGGTTTTCAAACCGGCCGGCAACGGCTGATTTAAACGAACCGGAAAGCCGGATAAACCGGTCGAGCTTCTGACCTGAAGGATCAGGAGGCTTTGCGGGGAAAAACGCCCCGGAAAAACGCGCCATGGTAAAATCCGGCCTTATATCCACGGAGCAAACGCGCGGCACGGGATTAAACACAAGGGTAACCGTATCCGGCATGTCCATTGTATCGGCATCCACGCTCTCATAGGGGCCAAAGGGAAAGGGAGGAAAAATCATGAAATTGCCGGGATTGTCCATAAATGCCGGCAAACGGTTTATTGCCTTGTAATCGGGTCGGGTCATGCGGCCGTTATGCAGAAATTCGTCTTCCGTATAATACATAAATACCGGAAAACAGGAACGGCCCTGGTATTGGACATAAAGCGGGGCGGTGTTTGCGATCAGCTCCGAACACAGGCTGATGCCGTAAAGCAGGACAAGGATTATAAGGGAAAACCAGGCGCGTTTCATGGCGTAAAAGCGCAGGAAACGCTTTTTCGAAACCGGGTTTGAAAAAAACCGGCTTACCCATACTTGCTTCCGGGCCTGTGTATGGGCCGGTTTTTGAACGGCTTTACGATTTCGCAAAATTAATCCTCGGATCGATCAGGACATAGAGAAAATCGGACAATATATTTCCGAAAAGCCCGCACATGGCGGTCAAAGCCAAAATACCCATGAAAACGGGGTAATCTCTGGAAACGATGGCTTCCAGGCTCAACCGGCCCATGCCCGGAATTTCAAAGACCTGCTCTATGATGACCGAGCCCGCGAACATTACCGTAAGGATGCTTCCCATGCCGGTTGCGATGGGTATCATCGCGTTTCTGACCGCATGTTTCAACACCGCGTGAAGATAGGTCCCGCCCTTTGCAAGAACCGTCCGCACATAATCCTGGCTGACCTGTTCCATGAGGGAGTTTTTCATCAAAAGGGTCAGAATCGCAAAATTTCCGATCATGTAACATACGACCGGCAGAAACATGTGCGCAAAAATATCTTTTACCCGGCCATAAAACCCCAGGCTATAATATAAATCCGAATGAAAGCCGGACAAGGGGAAAAAATTCCAGAATCCTTCCGTGGTGCCGCACAAAAGCATTTTCAATACCATTCCCAGGGCGAACGGCGGTATGGCGTAACCGGTGAAAACAATGATGCTCGAAACAATATCAAAACGCGTTTCATGGGTTAACGCCTTTGATATCCCCAACGGAATGCAGACAAGATAGGATAGAAAGAAACCCGTTATTCCAAATATGAGAGAAACCCTGAAACGCCCCGAGATCAATTGCCAGGCTGTTTTGTCCGGATACCTGTAAGATGCCATGCGCATCCCCATCCGGTCGGAGACAAGCCAGGTCCAGTACCGTTTGTAAAAGGGGCGGTCAAAACCATAATAGGATACGATCTGCTTTACCTGCTCTTCGGGGATTGAGGAGGCGACCCCCTTAGGGCCTTCGCCCGCTGCGCCGCCGATCCCCTTCATCTTCATGATCGCCTGCTCCACCGGCCCGCCCGGCACAAACTGTATTAGGGAAAAACAAAGGAGCGTAATCCCTAAAAACGTGGGAACCACAAGCAATATCCGTTTAACAAAATAATCGATCCGTTCCATAAGATGCTTTTGCCTTCTGATTATAACATTGCTGCAAACTCGATAAGTCATTCCTCAAGATCAAATTCGTCATGTTCCTTCGACATTCAAAAAACGTCCTTCCTTCTCTTATTAATTGCTTTTTTGTATTTCACCCATTCCTTAGCGCATCGAATGTATGATTTCAAGGACGGGCTTTATCCCCGGATATTCGACAAACACATTTTTCTATTGACAATCCATTGTACTTTCAGCAGAATAGATAAATTATGCAGTTAATCTACACGCACGGTGCCTGCCCATGGGCAAAACACTTGCACAACAATCCGTGATAAAAGGTGGGTCCGCACACCGGGAAAGTGAAGCGGTAGTTGACCTGAGCATGCTCTCCTTTGCCGAGGAAAAGCCTTCCATTGCATGGCCGGAGGAAGAGGGAGGACCGCCGCGAGTCATTAAACCGGGACTGCAGCTTTTATTCCGCACAATATTTACACTTCTTGCAACAGGCTATTTTCTTTTCAACACAAAAGAGCCTCTGTTTTTAAACCTGTTCGCCATTGTAGGGCTGGCCGGGGCGCTCCTTGTCACATTTTTTCTCTTCCATTTTCTTTTAAAAAGGCGCGAATTTTTCTTCAGGAACATACCCCTGGCGGCCCTGCTCGATGTGGCCGCATGCAGCGTGGCATGGCTGTGCGATCCATGGGAACCTGCTCCCATGATGCTTTTCATCCTGATCACCGCCGTAGGCAATGGCGCCAATTACGGTTACAAATGCATCCGTTCCCTTTTAAATATCATCGCACCTGTCGTGCTTGCCATATACCTGATACGGTTAGCTGAAACCCAATTTTCTCCCACGGCTCTTCTCTTTCTCGCATTATCGATATTTCTCCTTATCTATACCTGCATTCTTATCCGTCACATCGACCACCTCCAATTATGGGCGGGCGAAAAGGCAACTGAATTCGAAGAGTCAAATAAAAGCCTTCAAAAGATAGGGGACGCCCTGCAGGAAAGTGAATCCCGTTATAAAAACATGTTCGAACATTCGGGAACGCCGACAATTCTGCTTGAAGAAAACATGATGATCTCCATTGTCAATTCGAAATTCGAGCAACTGACCGGGTATGCCAAGGGGGAATTGTGCAACAAAAAAAGGCTCACTGATTTTATTCACAAAGACGATCTTGAAAGGATCAAGAGGTTTCACATACGCCGCCGGGCCATGGGCGACACCGCTCCCACCGAATATGAATGCCAGCTCATCGATAAGTCCCAGAAAATCAAACACGTCATTATCAGGCTGAGCGTGGCCCAGTGGCATGAACGGATCATTGCCACGCTGGTTGACATCACATCGAGAAAACAGGCAAAAGCCGCTTTGCAGCAATACAATATAAGGCTGCAGCAGGTTGCGCGTAAACTCAAGGAAAGCGAGCTTCGATACAGGAGTCTGTTTGAAAACACCGGTACGGCAACCATCCTCGTGGAAAAAAATATGAGAATCACCATGGCCAACAGCCAGTTCTGCGAGATGACGGGCTATTCCCGGCTTGAAATAAAAGACAGAATTCGCCTGACCGAATTTATTGAACGGCAGAATCTCGCGCGGATCCGCAGATATCATGCAATCCAGGCGTCCCGGGGACTTCCGCCACCCAGCGAATACGAACTTATTTTTATCGGCAGACACCGGATGAACAAACATGTGGTCATGAAGGCGTACAAGCCGCCCGGGCAGGAGAGCACCATTGTCTCGTTTTTTGACATCACGTCCAGAAAAGAGGCCGAGGCGGCGCTGGCAAAGGCCCATGAAAAATTACAGGCCATGGCTGTTTCCGACGAGCTGACCCAGGTTGCAAACAGACGGCGCTTTGATGAGTACCTTCGCCAGGAATGGGATCGGCACAAACGTGAAGGACTCCCCCTTGGCATTATCATGTCTGACGTGGACAGCTTCAAGCTTTACAATGATACTTATGGTCACCAGGCCGGTGACGAGTGCCTCAGATCAGTTGCCTCTGCCATTAAAACGGCCATCAAGCGTTCAGTGGACCTGGTCGCACGGTATGGCGGCGAGGAATTCGTTATCATCATGCCCAACACCGATGTCGACGGCGCCATGCTGGTGGCTGAAAATGTCAGAGCCGGGGTCGAAAGCCTGAAAATCATCCACGAAAAATCCCGGGCATCAAAATATGTAACACTGAGCATCGGGGTCGCCTCCATGATCCCGGAAGCAAATTTGCCGCCGGAACGTCTTGTGCGGGCTGCCGACATAGCCCTTTACGAGGCCAAGGACAAAGGCAGGAACCGGACCATGGCTGCGGCAAAAAAAGGGAAAGGCTTTATTCAGCGTCCGGCCAGGGAGGATAATGTCATCAAGATAAGCTGATGGCGTCGTTAAAACTCCCATCTACTGCGTTGTAGTTTTTTTCCGGCACTCGAAATACTGATGGCGTCGTAAAAAGTCCCATCTACTGCGTTGTAGCGGGTCGCGAAATGCTCGGAATACTATATGTATCGCTTTCGCGACACCACTACGCCTTGTATATGGAACTTTCTACTTAGCCATCTTTACCGGGTTGCCTGACTTTTTACGAGATCATCAAATACTATATGTATGCCATCGTGCCTGAAAAAACTACGCCTTGTATATGGAACTTTTCACTTAGCCATTGTTCGGCCACATCTGCGATTCGACTCACCGCCTAACCGACCACCGGGAGATATATGCAATAAGTCGTTCTATCCGCACCCGCCTCTGTTGTCATCACGCCGTTAAGCTTTTTTACTATATCACACACAAGCATCAATCCTATCTCCGTTCCGTCCCGGGCTTGCGTGGCTTCGGGAGAAGACGCGCACGCTTTTTCCAGCCGAACATTCGCTTTTTCGCCTCCCGTGTCCGCCCCCGTGTCCGCAACTGTTAATTTTATATATTTTCCGGGTGGAAGATTTAATTTTTTCATCCCTTTCGCGGAGCTGATTTCCAATTCATTCAGGCCGACTTCAATGTGCCCGCTTTTTTCCTGCATTGCATGGCAGGCATTCATGCAGAGAGTTATGATAACCTGGTAGATATGGGACGGCAGGCACATGACCGACGCGCATTCCATGTTTATATCTGTCGTTATAGTTATTTCGGACGGGAGTGTCGATGTTATAATTTCAAGTGTTTCAACAACAATGGTTTGTAGTTTTACAGGCATCAGCTCCCGGTTTTCCGGCGCGTTAAACGCAACAATCCGGCCTAAAAGATGTTTTGCGCGTTTAGCCGCCCGCATGGCCTTTTCAAGGTTGTCAGCCGAAACGGGATCTCCTGAAAAATCAAACATCGTCATATCGATATAGCCCATGATAAGAAAAAGGAGGTTGTTAAAATCATGCGCGATACCCTTAGAAAGGGTTGCCAGGGCCTCCATTTTCTGACTATGGGTCAAATATTTTTTTAATGCGCTTGTTTCGGCAAGTCCCTTTTTTAATTCAGATTCGAGCTGCCCTGTCCGCAGTCTCAGATTTTCCGAAACCTCGCCGAGCGACGACATAATATTTTTCAGCCCCACCAGCTTTTCAATCCTCGCGATGAGCTCATCCATCTCAAAAGGTTTTTTAAGATAATCATTTGCTCCCAGTTTAAGGGCTTTTACAATGTTTTTCGTCTCGGATTTCACAGTCAGCATAAGAACCGGTATCTCACTGGTCGCAGAATCCTCCCGGAGCTTTTCTAAAACCTCAAACCCATCCATCACCGGCATTACCACATCGAGCAAAATCACATCCGGCATGATTTTCTTCGCGACATCCAGACATTCTCCGCCATCCCGTGCGAAAAAGGGTGAAAAGCCCTCTCTTTCCAGGTTTATCCCGCACATCTCCCTGTTGCTCTGGTTATCGTCAACAATTAATACAATCCCTTTTTCCAAGGGCCTGATTTCCTCCATAGCACTTTGATCCTTCACCATTACCCTGAATCCTCCCTTAGTGTCACTGCAATTGCCGCCATCAATTTTTTGTTTTATGAATCAACCGGCGGGCAGGTTCTGTCTTATCAGGTGTTTTGCGTGCTTTACCGCACTTAAGGCAAATTGCAGATCGCTTTCGGAAGATAAATCACAGGAAAATCGCGCTAAACTGTTTTCTATAAATCCGATTATCCCCAGAAGTCTTTTTGGAAGATCATTTGAGCTCTCGCCTGATAGCGGAACAAAACCGCTTTCCGGATTTAAGCAATATTCTTTTTCAGCCACTTCCTTTTCAAACAACGGCTCTTTTGAACCCGTCCGGCTCACAGTTTCCCGGACCACAGCCTTTGCCGGAGAATCTTGTGCATGCTTGAGCCTTATCAGCATATTCACCCTTGCGATAAATTCATCCACATCAAAGGGTTTTCTTAAATAATCACTGGCGCCCAGATTAAAAGCCTTTACCACATCTTGGGTATCCGGGCTTACCGTCAGGACGATCACCGGAATATTCATTAACTCCGGCGCAGCTTTAAGCCTTGTAAGCACTTGGTATCCATCCATTACCGGCATCATGAGATCGAGTGCAATTAAATCGGGCCTTATTTGCTCCACCAGCTTGAGACCCTGCTTTCCGTTTTCGGCAAAACGGACGGAATACCCCTCTTGTTCAAGATATATCTTACACATGTCACTGTAATTCCTGTTGTCATCCACGACTAGAACAATTCCTTTTTGATCCATGAGCTTTATTCCTTTTTTCTGATAAATTTTTCAGGTTGACGGACTCGTAAAAAGCCCGTCAAGCCGTTAAAGATGGCTAAGTAGAAAGTTCCATATACAAGGCGTAGTTGGTGTCGCGAAAGCGGAGGCATACATATAGTATTCCGAGTATTTCGCGACCCGCTACAACGCAGTAGATGGGACTTTTTACGACGCCATCCAGGTTAATGAATTCGTTATTAATATCCATGGCAACTTCCATGCCAACAACCAGTCTTTTTCCTGCTTTATAACCAATTGTAATTCTATTTAATTAATCATTAGTTTCCCACAAAGCCCCGGGGCGTCACATTTTTTTACAACACAGCGATTTTGCGCCCTGTTTGGCGGTACGAAATTACACATTCTTGCGCCCCGGGCGCCCCGGATTTAAAGATCCGGCGCCTCCCATTACATTCGACATTTCAAAACGATTATGTTAAAAGGGCGTATGAAAAAATCGAAGATACAAATCATCGATAACAACGAAGCATTTATTGAGTTATTTCTCTTAATGCCCGAAACAGAAGAGTTTAAGATCCTGCCTTTTTCCTCGCCCGTCCAGGCATTGAAAAGCCTTGAAAAGGAACCCGTTGACCTGATTATATCGGATATAGAGATGCCGGAGATGAGCGGGACCGATTTTTTCGACCGGGTACAGGACCTGTATCCCGATATCCCGGTGATCCTGGTTACCGCCTATGGTTCATCTGAAATGGCCATTCAGATGATCCGTAAAGGGGCTTTTCACTATTTTGAAAAACCGATTAACGACAAGATCGACCTGTTCTGGGTCACGGTCCGTGAAGCCCTGGGCAAACGCCGGAGGCTCGCGCAAATCGAATCACTGCAAAAGGAAGTCTCGCTGTCGGCCATGCCCACGTCGATGATCGGCGGCTCGGAGGGGATGCAAAAGGTGCTTGAGTCCATCCGGGAAGTTGCCGACCTGCCGGTTACCGTCCTTATTAACGGAGAGACCGGAACGGGCAAGGAACTGGTGGCACGGGCCGTTCACGATCTGGGGCAAAGATGCGACAGGCCCTTTTTCGCGGTAAACTGCAATGAATTTTCATCCGGTGTTCTTGAAAGCGAACTCTTCGGTCACGAGAGAGGGGCTTTTACCGGGGCTGTCACACAGAAAAAAGGGCTTTTTGAAATCGCGGACAAGGCAACCCTTTTTCTTGATGAAATCAGCAGCGCCCCCCCTGCGTTCCAGTCAAAGCTCTTGCGGGTTCTTGAAACCCATGATTTTTCAAGGGTGGGGGGGACTGCCCGGATTTATTCCGACTTCCGGGTTATCACGGCCACAAATACTGACCTGGATGCCGAGGTGGAGGCTGGCCGCTTCCGGGCCGACCTCTTATACAGGCTAAACGTGTATGCCATCGAAATCCCGCCCTTAAGAAAACGTAAAGAGGATATTCCCCTTCTGGCGGATTACTACCTCAACCGGTTCCGGAAGGCTTATAACCGCCCACTCGAGGGGATTTCCGAAAGGGCCATAATCTCCCTTGGCCTCTATGACTGGCCCGGAAACGTCCGGGAACTCGTCAACGTCATGGAGCGGGCCGTGATCACTTGCAAGGGCAGTATGATCACCACCCGGGACCTACCCTTCAACACGGAACAATTAGATGCGCTCTCCAATTTCAATCTTAAGGAAATGGAAAAATTCTTTATCGGGCTCGCCCTGCGGCAGACCGGGTTTAACAAGACCCGGGCCGCCGATCTTCTGGGCATCAGCCGCAAGACGTTGATTGATAAGGTTAAGAAGTACCGGATTGACGATCCTAATGAATGAAGGCCCCGCAAACATGCGGCAAATAAATCCGTGCATAGTTTTTTTCGTTATTCTCTTATGGATACTTCTCTTCGGCATGGGCTCCGGAGTCCGCGCGGCCGAAGACAACCTTGCCGATGGCCGACCAGGGGTTCAAACCAATCAGCCGGACGGGGTTTACCTCCTTGAGCCGATCGTTGTAACCGCCACCCGGGAAGAAACCCGCCGGCAGGATGTGGCGGCCAATATTGCGGTTATCACCAGGGATGAAATCGAGAAAATACCCGCTGCCTCGGCCGCTGAAGTTCTTCAATACGTACCCGGCGTATATGTGGAATTCAATGGCGGTCCCGGCAGCAATTCAACGGCCCGCATCCAGGGTGCCGAGGTCCGCCACACGGCTGTTTTCATGGACGGGATACCCCTCAATCAACTGGCCAACCCGCTCACCGACCTTTCGTATATACCCGTTGATATCATTGAGCGGATCGAGGTTTACAAAGGCGCGGCCTCTTCCGCCTGGGGATCTTCCCTGGGAGGGGTCATCAACATCATTACGGTCACGCCCGATACAACAAAACCCTTATCCGCTGATTTCCGGACATCCTACGGCAAAAACCGGACTTCGAAAAACCGGGGAAATATCAGCGGCACATTGGACCGGCTCGGCTATTTTTTCTCCCTGACCCATGACCGGAGCGACGGATTTTCCCCGAATTCGGCCTATCACCAGAACGCCCTGTATGCCAAAATCGACCATGACCTTGGATTAAACAGCGTGTTGAATCTTGTTTACAGCTTTGATGAGGGCGGCAATAAGGACCCTGCCATCGGGCATCCTGATTTCTGGGATGACATCCGCCAGAAACGTTCCTATCAGAGCGTCCGGATCAAGACCGAACCAACACCCGGCCTCCTGCTGGTCATGGAGGGACGGCACCATAAAAACGACTCTCGGATCGATGATGTTTATACGGACCACCGGGAGGTATTTAACGACTACACGGAAGAAACATGGGGCTTCAGCGGTCGCGTCCGCTACGCAGTACATAAAAATTCCTTAAATGTCGGCTTTGACGGTGACTGGGGCAGGTATGACTGGAATAATTATATCAAAACATATCACACCGGCAATTGGGCATTCTATATCAACGATACCCTAAACTACGGAAGATTCACCTTTAATACAGGGCTTCGCAACGATTATAACAGGTATTTCGGATCCGAATTCAGTCCATCCGCCGGATGGGTCTGCCGCCTGTTTAATGAAAAGGCACTGCTTAGAGCACAGGTTGCCCGGGGATTTTCGGCGCCGCCCGCCGCTTGGGTTAATGACCCGGTATATGGAAACCCGGACCTGAAACCGGAAACAGCGCTTAATTACCAGGTTGGGGGCGAGGCCTGGATCATGGAATGTCTCCATTTCGAATTAAACGCCTTCCAGGCCAATGTAAAAGATCTGATCCGATATGATCTGGTTGATCCGGATCATCCGGATGATCCGCATGCTTGGAAACTCATTAACCTCGACCAGGTGACCCGGCGGGGTGTGGAGGGGATCATCAGCGCGACATTCGCGTCCGGAGTATTTATTACTGCCTCCGGCTCCTTTACGGACGTAAAGGACGATCTCACAAACCAGGTGATAAAGGATATCCCGAGACTCGAATATTCGCTGTCCGCTACCGTTCCATATAAATGGTCGTCCCAGACCCTTACCGGAAAATATATCAACAATAATTCCACATATCCTGAAACCCGTGACAAGGTATTTATATTTGACTATCAATTAAAAATCACACCGCCCGACCTGCATCCGTTCGGGAGCCCTGAAATCTTCTGTGCCGTACACAACCTCTTTAACACAAATTATGTATACAGGAACGTATGGCCCCAGCCGGACCGATGGATGGAGGCGGGATTGCGTTTCACACTATAATGCAAAAAAAAGCCGCCCTCATTCTAGTTTGCGTGTTTGCATGCGCCGCCCTGATATTATGGTTATGGGACGAAAAACCGGATTCCGGTTTTAACTCAAATGAACGAAACATGGAAAACACCCTCAGGTTTGACGTGGCGGCCCCGTTTACCTCCTTAAATCCCACAGAATCGGATTCCTCGGGTTCAACCGTTATCTTCCCCCTGCTCTACAGCTACCTCTTCGTCCCGGACGTCAACGGAAAACTCACTCCCGACCTGGCTGATTCCTGGACCTATGACCATAATACCTTTACCTGGACCGTTTCCCTGCGCAAAGACGCACGCTTCCATGACCACAGCCGGGTTAAAGCCAGGGATGCAATCTACTCGATCGAAACGATCCTTCAAAATATCCGGTCAGCCCTGCTAGGGGGCATTGACAAAATGTGGGTTGTATCGGATTTTGTTCTAAAAATCCGTCTAACCCGGGACGACCCCGGGTTCATGCGCAAGATATGGGACTTTGAAATCATCCCGGATGTTGGACAAACTCCTGTCGATTATTACAACCATCCCATGGGGTCCGGCCCCTTTGCCTTTTTGAGGCGGGACAAAGACCGGCAGGTGGTCCTTGTTGCCAACCCGGATTATTACAACGGCCGCCCGGCGCTTAAAAAGGTTGTCTACTTCTATGAGCCGGACAAGGAAAAAACATGGACAAGGCTCCTTGCCGGAGCAACGGACATCGCCCAGGAGATCTCGCCCAAAAACTACCAGATCATGAAGCAATACGAAAAAAAATTCTATTTTGATCACCAGACACTGAAATTCTATTCCATCCTCCTTTATAATACACACGATCCCCTTTTCATTGATCCCGGGGTCCGGACCGCGCTGACATGCGCCATCAACAGAAAATATATCGTTGATACGATTCTAAACGGGTATGGCAAAATCGCGGCAGGCCCCATGGGGGTTGATTCCCCGTTTCATGATCCAAAGCTTGTTCCCCTGCCCTATGATCCAAAAAAAGCGGTTAAACTCCTGAATCTGGCCGGATGGACATACGACGGGGACGGCCGGTATCTCTGCCGGGACGGGAAATGTTTTGAATTCACACTTTTTCTGGCAAAAGAAAGCCAGGTGGAAAAAAAGATCGCCCGGTATATCCGGCTCTGCTTAAACGACATCGGCATAAAGATACATATCCGAGCCCTTCCCATGGCTGAACTATACCTAAGATACAACAGGAACTACCGTTTTCAGGCGGTGCTCACCGAATCCACCGGAGCCTATCGCCGTCCCGAATATCTGATGGATATATGGACACCCGGACCATTTGGCGTATCCCTTGCCGGCGGGTTTGAAGACCCGGAGGCAACACGGCTACTGGACATGGCCATGGATACGACCGATCCCGCACAACAAAAAGTCCTTTTTTTTAAGGCGGACGACCGGATCGCAAGTCTCCAGCCCGGCACCTTTCTTTTTCATAAAACCGCCATCGACGCGATGTCCAGGCGTTTTTCCCTTCCATTTCCCTTTACCCTGTCATACCCGGGTATATACAGGCTCAGGCTCGCATCACCTGCCCGGTAAATGCGTGACACCCCATTCCGGACCGATCCCATCCTATTGTAACCTTTTGTAACGCACCTATTTCACGCTCCTTTTATATCAAGGCATATTCCTTTAATTACAAGCCATTATACTTTTAAAAAAAGATCTTCTTCCTCGGCATGATGATTGCAATCCTGGTAAAATAGACTCCGGTTTCATTTATTAACCGGGCCAGGCATGCAACCCAAACGTACAAAGGAGATCAAAATGAAAAAGGCAAAAAAAATTATCGTGGTTAAAAAGGGAAACTACAAGAACAAAAAAACTGCAATGCTGTGCTGTGGCTTTGGACCGTTTGCCCGCAGTTAGGTAGGCGCGCACCCTGATTCTCCCGGCGATAAATCCGTGAGAATCAGGGGCCTTTATTTAAAAAGGCAGGTGATATGGATAATTTCAAAAAATCGCGGTTTATCGTGGAGCTTCCGGTTATGGCTGACACAGAAACCGGCCTGGCCCTTTATCACACAATGACAGAGGCCTTTCTGATCATTGACGCACAGCAGTGGTCAGCCCTGTCATCTCCAGCCTTGGTACCGCCCGACGCGGAGACAATCGATATTCTGCGCGCCCAGGGATTTCTCCTCGACCCTGCTGTTGACGAGAACACGGTCTTTGAATGCTGGAAACAAGAGCAGGTTCACGACTTTGACACCATCACCTCCAAGGTCAACGTGACCCGGAAGTGCAACAACCGCTGCACCTATTGTATCCTCGATTACGAGCCAAAAGAGATGACTGCTGCGACCTGCATGGCCATGGACGGGTTTTATATTGATTTCATCAAGGAAAAACGACCCCTTAAGGCCAGGGACGACTATCTCGGGGGCGAGCCGCTTTTAAACACTAAAATCCTTCTTGCAAGCGTTGGCAGAAGATCTGCCCACTGCAGGAAACAGGGCGTTAATTATGGTTTTACCATCACCTCCAACGGAAGGCTGCTGGAGCCCGGTATTGTATCCGAGCTGAAAAAATCGGGGCTCACCGGTATCCGGGTCAGCCTTGCGGGCCCAAAAGATGTTCACGACAGGCTCCGGCCCTCGGCGGCCGGCAAAGGCACATATGCCGAAATCATGAAAAACCTCACCGCCGTATCGAAATTAGCCCCCATCATCATCGAATGCCAGTACGACTCCGGATCGGATGACTATAAACGCATGGATGAGATATTCGAAGATTTTAGGACTTACGACATCGATATTTCGGAAATCCATTTTACACCCATATTGCGCAAAAAAGGGGAAAGCCTTTTTAACTGCGGCCTGGGAGATCCGAAAATCGCCCTGGCGTTGACAAAGCTATCTGCAAAATATGGCTATGCACAGGCCCCCCAGGCCCCGGGCTATTTATGCCGGGCCGATTTCAAGTCCATGTTTGTTTTTGACACGGACGGGTCGATCATCCCCTGTACCGGCTTCCAGGAGGGCGAGATGGCCTACGGCAATGTCTTCACCGGCATTGATTTTATCGCCGAATCACAACTCCTTAAACGGAACCTGCCCGATCAATGCCAAAATCATTGCCCCCTGCTTCCGATCTGCATGGGCGGATGCCGCCACCAGGCACTGGTCTACAAGGAAGATTTCTCGGGAACCGACTGCCAGTACGACAGCATCAAACTCTTTTTGGACGACTATATCCGCACAAGAGCCTCGGAGATCATGGAACCGGAGTCGCAACCCGCTTCGGAGATTGCGGCTTGATCGAACATACACGGGTTCACCCCGGTCGCCTGCTCATCTGCGCAGATCTGTTTGCCGATATTGGAAACCAGGTCATCGGCCTTTTTCTCATCAACCTGCTTGTCTTCAAGGGTGATTCACCCGTGTTCGGCATGGTGATGATGTGTGTCATCCACCAGGTCCCTTCCCTGTTTTTAAGCCCCCTTGCCGGGGCCGGAGTCGATAAGACCGGCGCCCGCAAATGGCTCATGCGGGTAAACTTGGCAAAATGTTTCCTTGTGGGGCTCTTCGCCTATGTGACATCCCAGCAACTCCTGTTTCCCGTATACCTTGCCTTTATTGTGGCCTCGCTCTTTTTTGCCATCGGCAGGATGTCTCTTGCACCGATGATTGTCTCCAAAAATCGCCTGATCGCCTTTAACGCATTAAACGAAAGGGTCGCGATAAGCGGCGGCATCATATCCCCATGGATCATAGGGGTAATGATTGAAAAATGGGGCCAGGCATCGGCCCTGGGCGCAGCCTTTCTCCTGTTTGCCGGGTCCATCCTGCTGATCGCCGGCATTCGCGTTTTACCTCGCAAATCCGACTTACCGGCCATGGCCCCGGGACCGCAAAAAGATCTACGGGACAATGCCAGGCCATGGGCCGTGCCCATAAAGATGGATTCCAGCCTTAAACCCTACTTTTTATTGCTCGGGTTCGTGCTCCTGGGCGGTGGCGTGCTGAACCTCGGCCTTCCCCTTTACCTGAAAAACGATTTAAACATAAACATCGCCGAGTGGGGCTTTATCATGTCCGCATTCCAGACAGGCGCGTTTTTATCCACATGCCTGCTGCCGAGGATGAAAACGACTTTAAAGCAGGGTGTTTTCCTTCCGTCCTGGTTCCTGGTTCTTGCCGGGGCAATGTTCCTTCTGCCCCACGCAACTGCCCCGGTCCAGGTGTCGGCCCTGATGCTCCTTTTGGGCTGCGGATTTACAATGCTCCATATTTACTGGGAAACCATGATCCAGCAAAACAGCCCCCGCCACATGCTGGCAAAGACAATGGCA
This sequence comes from Deltaproteobacteria bacterium, assembly GCA_013151835.1. GTDB lineage: Bacteria > Desulfobacterota > Desulfobacteria > Desulfobacterales > Desulfosalsimonadaceae > JAADHK01. Next base: position 5,405 of record JAADHK010000044.1, on the reverse strand, counting down.
CTTCTGTCCTCTTACAAAGGAGCCTGCTACCTTGCCACGATCCTTTGCGGGGCGCTTATTTCCGTCACCTGGGGCGCGGCCGCTTTTATCATGCTCGGCTCGATTGCCGTGGGGTCCGCATGTTTATTCACACCCAGGGTCATTAAATTCAACACAGGGGGGCTGTTATGACTATGCAATTTGTTATGTGTGCCCGTGCCGTGAAAAAAGGAGTCTTTATCGCCGAACCCAGCCCATCGCTGTTTTTACTTGTACCTGCGGGTGAACGCCCGGCGCCTATACATGCCGTAAAGAAGACAGATCAATGGTTCAAAAAACTGCTCATTGCGGCTACCTGGGGCAAAGACTCAAGAAACGGTGGCCTTGACAGAGGCGATTTGCTAGTATTCGTGCATGGGTATAACAACGATCAGGAAATCGTGATGGATCGTCATGCCCAACTTAAACGGGATCTGAGCACGGTCGGCTTTAAGGGCGAAATCCTGTCATTTGACGCTGCTAACTCTCACAATAAATGGCTCTAAAAATCCCGCAATAAGCGATATGGCGACCCCGCAATCCCCGAAGACAGACCTTTCTAATTTTGTCTGCTGGTAGTATCATTTTTTATGCTTGATCCTATCATAAAAAATGATATTATATATTCAAACAATAACGAGAAATGGAAACCGCATGTACGAAATCAAATGGACAAAGAAAGCTCAAAAACAACTCAAAAGACTTGAAAAACGTCATCAAGAAAAATTGATTGCCATGGCTGATTCTCTTAGAGAAAATCCTCATCAGGGAAACACTATGAAAATGAAGGGTTTTGATAACCGACATAGAATCAAAGAAGGTCAATTTAGAGTCATCTATTCAATTTACAAACAACAGTTGCTCGTTGAAGTGCTGAAAGCCGGTTTCAGAGAAGGTATCTACAAATAGAAAAAGGAGGGGAGCCATGAATATTAAAATAAACAATACAAAACTTAAAATGGACGCTTACCAGGCAAACTTTGTCAAAAATAAGGACGGGAAAGTGGTTTCAGTCTCTTTCCCTATCGAAAGCTTTTATGATTTTATTGAGGATATTGAGGACATTTCATTCTTGGATGGATATGAGACCCCTGTCTCCGACAAAGAGACTGTTTCTCATGAAGAGATTATGAAGGAATTCGGTCTGACCCCAGAAAGGATCAAAAAAATCAGAACTGAGATGGGGTTGACCCAAGAACAATTTGCTAAAAAAATTGGGTATGCTTCTGGAACCGTAAGGAATCTGGAAACCGGTCAAAACAAAATCACCACAAGAGTTGAGAAGGCCATTGAGGCTTTACAAGGATAGTTCATAGCTGCCAAAGTCTCCGAACTGGCTGGTGCAAAGTACAACGTATAGTATAACTAACCAGACCGCGCCTCTAAACTTGCCGCGTAGCGCCGCCAACGTTCTCGCGGTCTGGTTGATACTTTCGTTAGCGGTTTTTTTTGTTTATTTTAAACAAGATTATTAGCCTTCAACCAAAGTAACAGCTCCTGGAAATTTAACCCAGAGGCTTCTCTTGCTTTACGGGCGAAAGTCTTAGATGAGGCCTGTACATTTTTACTTTTAGTTGAATTCCAGGGACATCCTTGCTTAATACTCCATTTGTAAGTTAAATATTTATCCCCCGATTACATGCAGTTTGTATTAATCGCCAACCCGGGGTTATCAATCACACGTGATAAAATGTCTTGCTGATGTGAATCCGTTTGCGTGATGCGCGGATCTCGTCTCCATAGTCGTCCAGCACATCCTTCAAATTTTCGCGCAATTTGGGAAAACCGAACTCCCTGGCCATTACTTTAAAATTCCGCTCGACCATTTTTTGCCGCGCATCCGGATCAGCCAGCGCTTTATGAACACGGTCAATCACAGAATCCGGGATTTTCAGTATGCCCTCGGAGCTGTACTGGTCCCGAATCTCTATGGTACGCAGGCTCGAAATGCGAATATCGGTCTTATAGACCAGATATTGAGCCACAACCACCGGCACTTTTGCGGCAATAGCTTCCAGAAGGGCATTTCCGAACCCTTCCCAGATGGGCAGATAGGTCACCAGGTCTGCATTGACCAGTACATCCCGGTTGGTGTACATCTTTTCGCTCTTCTCATTTTTTCGCCGTGCGGCAACCACCCGGTCGGAGATATATGAAATGGGCACGCCTTTTATACCCGCCAGCACATTGATATCCTCAATATAATTTTCATCCGGCTCGTCTCCCTGATAAAGGGATATGACAAACTTCACCCTTGGCTTTAACTCCGGATATTTCTTTATGAGTTTACTCACCAGCTCAATCGAGTCTTCAATTTTCTTGCGGCGCACAATCCGTGTGGGCTGAACGATCAGAATATCATCTTCCTTAAATCCAAGATCTTTCCGAAAGTCCCGATTATAATCATCAGGGACAGGGGGTTGATCAAAATCCTCACAATTGGGAACGACTTTTGCCCGAACACGCTTCAGGCAACTCAATACATGGGCGGCATAGCTCGATATCACGAGATGCTCCAGTCCGGGGAGCGCCGGCGGCATGATTTTACCAAGCAGCCTTTCAATGTGACTATTGCTGAAGCGACTCCTTTCCCACCAGAAATCATGGTGATGAAAAATGGTTGCCACACGTTTTTCCACCGAGAGTTTGTATAATGCCATTCCGGCCACAAGCGTCATGGGCATGGCATTCGTATTTTCACCAATGAGCACATCAATGTCATGTTCCTGGATATACCCGAAAATAAGGTTGGCGCACTCGCAGCTTCGGGTTTCCAGTTCATGAATAAATTCGTTGTACAAATCCTCATCAAAATGCGGCGGGTACTTGGAAATGTTTGGGAAAATCAGGGGTTCCCAGTGGTTCTGGAATTTGGAATGAAATCCGATTTTCTCCAGCGTGAGCTGATTTTCTTTTTGCACATTATCTAAAACAGACCCGTATTTACCGGCAATGGTGAAAATCTCATGGCCAAACCCTTTAAAGACTTCAATCCATTTATTAACTTCAAGGGAGACGCCGTCCACGTCTCCCAGCCTTCCGCATACGATACAGATTCTGAATTTATTATTAGCCATTGGTTTGTTGAAGCTCCTGTATAAAGGGCATTTCGCCGGCGAATTGGGACAAGGCCGTTGACGGCCTTCGGTAAATAGCAGTGGCCGAACGAAAACCGCTAATTTTCCCAATTTCTGTGTTGGGCTCAAATTTAATCCTCAAAATACTCTCAGTATTCCTGCGGTTAAAATTTTTGCCCGCCTTGAACTTGAAAAAATTTTCAGGTTTTCGTTTACGCACTAAATACAATTTCAATGCCCTTATACAGAATCGACTCTTCGCAGTCGAGGCCTTTATTATTTTTTATGCGTTTTTTTTCAAATGCTGTTTCAACGCCTCTACAAATAACGGAGATATTGATCATACATCATCATATATATTTGTATATCAAATAGTTTCCTTGACATTTCAAGAAAACCAATTGTATTGTCTAAAAAGCACTTGTGATTTAATCTGTGTCCCGGCTCTTATGATGAATTGGAACTTTTTTTGGAGAGGGTATGTAAAAAGATGAAAAGAGGTTTGTTTCCGCTGGTCATACGAGGAATTCGGAAGCGTGCTTTACAGGTAATGCAATGGCCGGAACCATCAGGCTTTCTTTATGCGCAGACTTTCTCCGGAAAGAAACATGCAAAAAAGCTCAAGGCTCCATAGGGCTTGACGGGTCAATAATAGATATTTGGGGCGTAAACCGGATAAAATGTTTTGTGTTAAAGGTGGCTATGGCATCAATGGCATTGTTTATCAGGATTTCGGCGATGAATGCATCATACGAATGCCCTCCCGTTGAAGCTTGGGTAACCAGAGCAGTTATGTAATCCCAGATGGAAGCGGCGTCGAATTTTGCAATTGTTATATTGGTCCGAATGGTGGATTCGAGTAGTTGCCGTGCTTCTATACCGTCTATGCGAAACTTACCCGGAAGACGAGTCAGGACTGCATAAGCTTCAAGGATGGAATGGTGCGTAACAATCAATTTATGAAGGGGTATATTACGGATAAGCCAGTTGGCCGATACAGCATGAAGAGGATGATTGGCATGGACCCCGGCAACAAGAATGCAACTATCGATGCCGATTTTCATCTATTTTCTCTTCCAGGTGGTCTTCGCGCAGGTGCGATACGTCAAAGATTTCCAGGGGCGCGGTTCCCGCACCTGTGTCGATTGTAAGAATTGGACCGCGCTTAATAAAACGGCGTTGGGAACGTTCAGGCACCAGCGTTACACCTTCGTCTCCCGGTACCAGATGAACGCGTTGGCCTGATTCAAGGCCGTAACGTTTGCGTAGTTTTTTGGGGATTACCAAACGTCCTGATGCATCGATTTGCGTGACCGTATTCATAATAGAGATATGGCATTAAAAATGGCATTTGTCAAGAAATATGCCATCAACCCATAAAGGAGTATATAAATGCCTGACGAAATAAATCCGGATGAAAATCCGGAAACAAATGCATTGGTTCCCAATGTAGTGGAAGGAGAAGTGGTGGAAGGAGAAGTGGAAAGCGCCCTTTCGCCACGGGAGAAACAGCTGGTCGACGATGCCGCCCGGTTAATCAACCAGACCGTGAAATCAATGGTGTTAAATGCGTCGCTCCGGATCGGGGATCACCTGCTGACTGTTTTTTTCCACAATGACATAAAGCGGGCCACGTCCGTAAATGCACATAAAAACGTAAGTCTCAGCAGCCTGTGCAACCGGCCGGATATCTCGCTGGACAGGAAGGATCTGGGACTCATGATTAAACTCGCGGCCCAGGAACGCTTTATCCGGCAAATCGATTTTAACACCGATGACCTGAATTACACGCACAGAAAATACCTGACCCGGCTCCCGGACGGAGAAATGAAAATAAACCTTGTGGATGAATGCGCGAATAACGGCATGACCACGCGGCAACTCCTTGCCAGGATTCAGGAAATCGAAAACAGCGCACATGCCGTGCCGAAAATTACGCCTGAACGGACGATCCGGCAATTTATCACGCAAATGGACCGCTCCATGAACAGCATCGCCATACCCGGGACACTATCTGATTCCGGTATTATTTCCGGTCTTCCGCCCGATACACGCATGAAGCTGACAAGCAAAACAATACAATGGCTGGAACAAATGGAAAGCATACGGCGCCAATGTTCCGCTTTGCTCGAATTGCTGGAAAACGGGGAAGGCGCCCCACCCTGATCACCCCTGATTTTTTTACCTGCCACGCGCGTGGCAGGTAAAATACTCATTGTCTGGCCGTGAAAACTGCCCCCTTTTTTTCTTCTTAACAACTTGATAAAATTATTTTTTTATTGTATATCCAAAATCGTCTTGAGCTGAACG
>JAADHK010000072.1 GCA_013151835.1 Deltaproteobacteria bacterium | reverse complement strand
ATACAATTACTCTTTTATAAAAACTTTATTAAAATGAGTTTGTAATCAGAGAAAACAAAATGTTTATAAGTATGGTTTTACAGGTAAAATATCAACATCAATTTGTTTATAAACAGATAGGGTAAATACCGCTCGCCATACATTACAAGACCTGCTCCCGGCAGGTTCCAAGGTTTATTAGATGATTTATAATATATTGATTTAAATAAATGATTAGATTAAAATAGGATGTAAGTTTATTATCATATTTTATTTGATAATAAAAGGATAAATTCACGTTATTGCCTTTAGTCTGAATGTTTGTTAAAAAACGAAGATTGATATTTAAAAATAAGGGAAATAATTATAAATGTCCGTATTAAGTAAAACAATAAAAGGGATGACAATAATAGCAATAGCCGGAATTATAACAGGGCTGATTGTATTTGGCGGAGTATATTATTATTTCAGCAAGGACCTGCCCAGGATAACCCGGCTCGATGATTACCGGCCATCGGTTGTAACCTCTTTTTATTCTGATGAAAATATAAAAATAGGAGAGTTTTATAAGGAAAGAAGGATAGTTATCCCTCTTTCTAAAATACCTGAACAATTAAAAAATGCATTCATAGCAGCGGAGGATGCCCGGTTTTATCATCACGGAGGAATAGATTTTTTCGGAATAATAAGAGCGTTTTTTAAAAACCTGGAGGCGGGCGCCATCGTACAGGGAGGAAGTACCATAACCCAGCAGGTTGCCAAGTCATTTTTTTTGAGTTCGGAAAGGAGTTATACAAGAAAAATAAAGGAAGCCATACTTGCCTACAGGATAGATGCCCACTTTTCGAAAGATGAAATAATTTATCTCTATCTTAACCAGATTTATCTGGGATATGGAGCCTATGGAGTAGAGGCGGCTGCGGAAAATTATTTTGGGAAAAAAGCGGGTGATTTAAACCTGGCGGAATGCGCGGTTCTGGCCGGTTTGCCGAGGGCTCCGAGCCGGTACTCCCCGTATCTTTATCCGCAAAGGGCTAAAGAAAGGCAGATATACGTCTTAAACAGGATGGTTGCGGAAGGGTTTATAGATAATCTTGAGGCAAGCGAAGCCATCAATACCCCTATTGATGTAAAATCCAGGAAAAACTGGTTTTCAGAAAACGTACCTTATTACGCCGAGGAAGTTCGCCGCGAAATTGAAAATAAATACGGAAGCAATGCTCTTTATAGCGAAGGTTTGTCTGTCTATACCAATGTAAATATAGAGATGCAGAAAGAAGCCCGTAAGTCCATAAAGGAAGGATTGAATGCTCTTGATAAGCGGGAAGGGTATCGCGGTCCGTTAAAACATATTAAAAAAGAAGAAATAGAGACCTTTATTTTGTCCATGAAGAGTCTGGAAGACAAAGATGTCATACATAAAGGAATGATAACAAAAGGGATCGTGACCGGTATAGACGATAAAAAAGGAAAGGTATATGTAACCATAGGGAAAGGTGAAGGAATAATAAGCGTTAAAGATATGAGATGGGCCAGGAAACCAGACCCTGAAATACCCTATGGCCGGGTATTTATAAAGCGTCCCGGAGATGTATTGAACACAGGGGACCTTATTCTTGTAAGGCTTAAAAAATGGGACGAAAAAAGAAAAATATGGGAGTTGTCCCTGGAACAGATTCCGGAGGCACAATCCGCGCTCATATGTATCGAAACCGGTACCGGAAACATAAAGGCGATGGTTGGAGGAAGAGACTATTTAAAAAGCCAGTTTAACCGGGCCGTTCAGTCCAGGCGTCAGCCGGGTTCGGCCTTCAAGCCGATTATTTATGCAGCGGCTCTGGATAAAGGTTACACTCCCGCGACCGTTATTGCTGATACGCCAATCGTTTTTAATGACAAGGAACATGATTTTACATGGAAGCCGGATAATTATGATAATACCTTCCATGGTTTTACCCTTTTCAGGGAAGGGCTGATCCATTCAATGAATGTAATAACCGTCAAAATTTTAAGGGATATTGGAATAGATTATGTCATAAAATATACCCGATCCCTGGGAATAACCGCGCATCTGGACCGCGATCTCTCACTTGCCCTCGGTTCTTCGGGCATGTCTTTAATGGAAGTTGTTCGCGCATATTCCGTTTTTGCCAATCAGGGATATATGGATACCCCTTCTTTTATTAAGAGGATAGAGGACCGGGACGGAAATGTAATATATGAAAATACGACAGCACCTAAACGGGTAATGGAAAAAGGGACTGCCTATATCATTACCCACCTTCTTGAGGAGGTGGTAAAAGAGGGAACCGGGTGGCGGGTTAAGGCCCTTAAACGTCCGGTAGCGGGGAAAACAGGAACCACAAACAACCTTCACGACGCCTGGTTTGTGGGATTTACCCCCCGCTATGTGACCGGTGCATGGGTGGGGTATGACCATGAAAAATCCCTGGGAAGCAAGGAAACCGGATCAAGGGCCGCAAGCCCCATTTGGCTTGAATTCATGCAAAATGTCTTGCGGGATAAGCCGGTCAGGGTTTTTCCTGTTCCGGACAACGTTGTTTTTGCAAAAATAGACGCAAAGACGGGCCTTCTTCCTGTTTCTGAGTCTGAAAAAATAATATTTGAATGTTTCAAGGAAGGGACCGTTCCCACTGAGCATACCCGGCGCCCGGATGAAATAAAGGATACCGAGGATTTTTTTAAAAAAGGGATGTAGGGTATGCTATATAAATTTACTAAAAAAATCCAGCGCCGCCTCATAATCCGGCTCGGTTTAGATTTTTTAATGTCTGGCACATTATTTGAATAAGCATAGAAGATAATGTGTGAAAGCAGGAAGGTTGTACGCTCGTCCCGGCTGGACAAAAAAATACCAGCCGGCACCGGATTTTAAGAAACAGTTACAATCAAGGAGGCCCGACATGTATAAAGAACAACTATTAAAACCATTTGAAATCAAATTTTTAAAATTATCAAACCGGGTGGTCATGGCGCCAATGACAAGAAGTTTTTCCATGGACAACATTCCCGGTCCCGATGTTGCGGCCTACTATAAAAGACGTGCGGAAAACGGCGTTGGGTTGATTATCACCGAAGGAACCGTTGTCGAGCCTAAAGCCGGCCACGGTTACCCGAATGTTCCTGATTTTGCCGGAGAAAAAGCCCTTGCGGGATGGAAGAACGTGGTGGAGGAAGTCCATGAAGCCGGCGGGAAAATATTTCCGCAGCTCTGGCATGTGGGCAGCATCCGCCAGACAGGGATCGGCCCGGACCCGACCGTTCCCGGCTACGGTCCATCTCCGGTTCTTCATCCTTTTTATGCCGACAAACCAGACTCAAAAGAAGCTCCCGTGGAAATGACGCAGGAGGATATTGACCAAGTCATAAACGCGTTTGCGGATGCTGCGGTTAATGCCGAGTCCCTTGGTTTTGACGGCGTTGAGATTCACGGCGCCCATGGATATCTTATTGACCAGTTCTTCTGGAAAGTCACAAACAAACGCCAGGACACCTACGGAGGCCCGGCCATAGGGGACAGGCTTATATTTGCAAAACAAATCATCCTGGCCATCAGAGATCGGGTGAGCAGGGATTTTCCGGTGTGTCTGAGATTTTCTCAATGGAAAATGGGAGGTTACGATGCAAAACTTGCAAATACACCCAAAGAACTGGAAGAATTTCTCCTTCCGCTAGTGGATGCCGGTGTTGATCTTTTCCATTGCAGCACCCGGCGTTTTTTTGAACCGGAATTTAAGGACTCCGCGCTTAATCTTGCTGGATGGACGAAAAAAATCACGGGCAAGCCGGTCATAACAGTGGGAAGCGTCGGCCTTGACCTTGATTTTCTAAGCAGCCTCATGGGGGAAAGCGACGTTGCCGTCTCGAAAAATTCCATTGACGAACTGGTCGACCGCCTGGAAAAAGGAGAATTTGACCTGGTTGCGGTGGGCCGAGCCCTGCTTGCAGATCCTGCATGGGTGGACAAAATAGTGGCGGGCCGGTTCGATGAGATCAAAATGTTCACAAAGGACAGACTCATGACTCTTGAATAATCTTCTACCCGAAAGGATAAAACCATGTCGAAAAACTTTTCATCCTGGCCCGAAGGCTGGCCGAAAACGTTGAATTATTCGAAAAAACCGGTCCATTATTTTCTCGAAAACACGGCAAAACGCGCGCCGAATCGAATTGCGATCCATTTCGGCGGCATGGTTTTAACCTATGGCGAATTAAAAATCCTTGTGGACCGGTTCGCCACGGCCCTTTTCCGGCTGGGCATACAAAAGGGCGACCGCATGGCCATCCACCTTCCCAACTGCCCGCAATTTGCAATCGCGTATTACGCGCTTTTAAAAATAGGCGGCGTTTTTACCCCGCTAAGCCCCCTTTTATCACCTTCCGAGGCGGAACACCAGCTCTCCGATTCCGGGGCGAGTGTGCTTCTGACCCTTGATCTGCTGTTTCCCGGCATCAAGGATATCGTCTCAAAAACTGCTGTCAAAAACGTGATCTCCACCAGCATTGCCGACTGCTACAACGCAGTGATCCTGCCCACAAAGCTTTTAGGAAAAATCCCCACACCCGATACCATTGACATGGTTGAAATGCTCAAGGACGCACCTGCCGAACCGCCGGAAATTGAGATCGATATTTTCTCGGACCTGGCTCACATCGCCTATACAGGGGGAACAACAGGCGTTTCCAAGGGCGTGATGCTCACCCACGCAAACGTGGTCTGCAACACCCTCCAGTTCGGGTGCTGGATGAACGGCGCGCAGATAGAAATAAAAGAAGACGGTGAAACCGAACTCGTATTTCCGGAAGGGGTTGACCCGGTGCGCGACCGCCGCGTGGCACAGGACAAGGAGACCGCCCTGGTGGTGGTGCCGTGGTTCCATGCCATGGGAACCATAGGGTACTTAAACAACATGGTTTCCGGCGGAACCACCATGGTGGTTTTTCCCCGCTTCGATCCATTGGAATACCTCGAGGCCATCGCCAAATTTTCCGCAACCACACTGGGCGGCGCGCCCCAGCTATATGTTCCTCTGGTAAACCATCCCGACTTTGAAAAATATGATCTTTCCGGCATCAAGATCATCGCATCCGGAGCGGCCCCGCTTCCCGTGCCGATCCTTGAACAGATGAGAAAACATTTTTCATCATCCGTTGCAATGGAGGCATACGGCCTTACGGAATGCAGCATGGGCGCCTGCGCAAACCCGCCCATACCGGGAAAGACAAAAACCGGGTCTGTCGGCCTGCCGGTCTTTGATACCGAGTGCCGGGTAATCGACCCCGAGACCGGCGAGACGCTTGCCGCAGGACAGGAGGGGGAAATCTGCATTAAGGGCCCCCAGGTCATGAAAGGCTACCTGAATCGGCCCGATGCCACAGCCGAAGTGCTCAAGGACGGCTGGCTTTACACCGGTGATATCGGCCGGGAAGACGAAGATGGATTTTTTTACATCACCGACCGGAAAAAAGACATGATAATATATAAAGGCTACAACGTCTATCCCAGGGAGATCGAGGAGTTGCTCTATTCACACCCTGCGGTCGAAATTTGCGCGGTGGTGGGGAAATCCGATCCCGTGGGAGGTGAAATCCCGGTGGGGTTCATAAAGCTTAAAGACGGACAGGCGGCCACGGCCGAAGAAATCATGGAGTTTGTAAACAAGCAGATGGCTGCATACAAGAAGCTGAGGGAAGTTGTATTTACGGATACCATTCCTGTCTCGGCTGCCGGCAAGGTGCTTAAAAGGGAACTTCGGGAGAGCCTGGCTAAATGACAGGCCTGCTGATAAAAAACGGCCTTGTGGCTGACGGGACCGGGAAAAAGGTGTTTGCCGGCCATGTTCTTGTAAACAAGGGGCGGATCGAGGAGGTCATCGAAAAAGGGCAATCCCTGCCGGTTGCGGATTCGGTGATCGACGCGCACGGCATGGTGGTGGCACCCGGTTTTATTGACATGCATTCTCATTCGGACTGGGTTGTTCCGCTCAAGGATCACGAAATTGCCTTAAAATGCCTCCTTGAACAGGGGGTCACGACCATTGTCGGCGGAAACTGCGGATTTACACCCGCGCCGATAACGGAAAAGACCCGGCGGCTCATCGACCTCTATCATTTCAACCTCATGGTGGACCGGCCCCTCTCCTACGAATGGAACGGCCTGGATGAGTTTTTCAAACACGTGGAAAACACACGGCCGCTTGTTAATACCGCGCACCTGATGGGGCATGCGTCCATCCGTTTTGCCATGGCGGACACCCGGCGCGGCCCCATGAAAAAAGATGAGCACACGGCCTGCATCGACGAACTTAAAAAATGTCTCGACCAGGGGGCTTGCGGCGTAAGCTTCGGGCTGGGATACGATCCCGGAATGTACTCTCCAAAAGAGGAGATTGAGACTTTCTGCCGGGTCGCGGCATCGCGGAACAAGCCTGCCACGGTCCATATCAAGGCATTGAGCCGCATTTCACCCACCTATCCGCCAACCTACGTAAAACCTCATAACATAAGGGCGTTAAGGGAAATAATCGACATAGCGGAAAAGGCGGAGGTCAGGCTTCAGGTTTCCCACCTGGTGTTTGTGGGAAAAAGGAGCTGGTCCACGGCACAAGCCTCTGTCCGAATCATAGAGGAGGCTCGAAAACGGGGCCTTGATGTCATGTTCGATGCTTTTCCGTACACCATGGGAAATACCACGGTCAATGCCGTGCTCCCTTATTGGTTCCTCGAAAAACTTCCGCAATGGTACACAAACCCATGGGCCCGGACTCTTTTACGGGCAGAGCTTGCGGCCGGGTTTTTCCTCCTGGGGTTTGGATACCGGGATTTCCAGCTCATGGATGCGGGCTGTGAAAAATGGGCGCATTTAAACGGCATGCGCATCCCCGGGATCGCCTCTTCCTGGGGATGTTCGCAATTTGAGGCGCTTCTTCGCTTAAGTGCGGAGAGTAACGGCTCCGCTCTGGTTCTCCTGCATACCTACAGCGGCGAGCCGGGAAACGAAGCGGCCCTGGAATCGGTTTTGTCAAGCAACCTCTGCCTTTTTGAAACAGACGCGCTGATCCGGTTTTCCGGATATCCGAACCCGGCCGCCATGGGAACCTTTCCAAAAATTCTGGGCAGGTATGTGCGTGAAAAAAACCTTTTTTCGCTTGAAAATGCCGTGAAACGGATGACCTCGGAATCGGCCCGGCGGTTCGGCCTGCGGGACCGGGGCGTTATTGCAAAGGGTAAATGCGCGGATATCGTGATTTTTGATCCGAAAACCATCAGGGACAACCCCGGGCAGGGAAAAAATCCCTCCGTCGGCCCCGAAGGGATTGTCCATGTCTTTGTAAATGGCGTACAGGCAGTGAAAAACGGGGCATACATGCCAGGGGTCCGGGTCGGCGAGGTGCTGAGGGTCTGACCTGCGGTGTCACTTCTTGAATTAAATCATTATCCGCGTGTTATATCTACGGCTAAAAACGCTGAAAAAAACAACGCCATAAATCAAGATGTGACAGTTAATGGGTGACACCAAATCTGATGGCGTCGTAAAAAGTCCCATCTACTGCGTTGTAGCGGGTCGCGAAATGCTCGGAATACTATATGTATGCCTCCGCTTTCGTGACACC
>JAADHK010000098.1 GCA_013151835.1 Deltaproteobacteria bacterium | reverse complement strand
TACCGGCAGAGCAGGGATATCCAGAGATTTGTCGCCGAGCTCCTGGCCGAAAGGAAAAGGCCGCAAGCCGTAATTGACGCCGCCCTTGCTTTTTTTGACCGGTTATACCCTGGCCGTTGACCTGCCCGGGAATTCAGGGCAAATTCCTCCAAAAAAATTTTTCTTGACTCTTTTTTCTAATATGCTATTTTTATTTTGACCGACATGCCGGTCAAAATAAAAAGGAGAAGATATGCCTAAAATTGTGGACAAAGAGGAAAAAAGGAAAGCCATCGCGGATGTCTCGATAACGGTTTTTAAAAATAACGGCTATCATAGCGCAAGAATGGCTGACATCGCAGTCGCCGCCGGGATCGGCAAGGGGACAATCTATGAATATTTCAAGAACAAGGCGGATATCCTGCGATACGCCCTGGATAATTATTTCAATGCCTTTCTTAATGGCGCTGTTCTGGCCATGGGGGAGATCAAGGATCCCTTGGAAAAGCTGCTTTCCCTGATCGATTTCGCCTTTCGCCATGCCGCAAAATGGGAGGACCATTGCGCGGTTTATGTCGATTATTTCGGAACGGCCGCAAGGGAAAAAGATTACCGGATATATCTCGACGCCATCTACCGGGATATGGAGTCGATGCTCGCGTCTATTATCGAGGAGGGACAACGGTCCGGGAAATTCCATGAGGGGTATAATCCGGCAGGCTTTGCCGCCCTGCTGGTCTCCCTCTATGAGGGGGCTATTCTGTATGATGTGTTCAAGGGAGCGCCCGGCAATCGTGAACTTGTCCGCGATGCGGCCATCCGCTTGATCGAAAAGGGGCTTACGGCTTAGGTGAAGGAACTAAATATCAATGACAAAAGGAGGCAAGCTATGAAAACAAGTATTATTTCAATTTGTTTTGTTGTTGCAGCCGTGCTGGCGCAGTTGCCCGGATATGGAAATTCCGTTGCCCGTGCAAATGCGGCTGAACAGCATAATGCGTATGAGAAGGCAATCATAAGGAATGCCGAGTGGTTGACTTCAGTGGAAGACAGTAACGGATACATTTGTGTGCCGGCCGATGAATATTATGGCGTCCCCGGAGACGCCAGCCTTATCGGGCATGCAATTTCTGTACGCGTATACGCCTGGGTTTTAACCGGCAATAAAACGTTTTTGGAATCCGCCCTTCGAAGCGCCAAGTGGTTGTCAGGACGACAGGATAAAAACGGCGGCTGGAAACGGGATGCGGGTTACGCCCTCGACGCAGCACAATGCGTTATGGAGGGGTTTTATACCTATGAACATTTTACGGGTGACAGGCAGTTTCACGATACGCTAATCCGCGCGGCGGATCGCATGATATCCGGAACAGTGGACCCACACGGAAAAATGCTGGTTTTAAATCTGACGGAATGCGGTGAATATGCACATTTCAGTTTTTTAGCCTGGAAGCAAACAGGCCTGGAGCGCCATCGTCGAGGCGGAAAAGCTATTTTAAACAATATCATGGAGAATTTTGATGAAAAAGAGGGGTTTTGGAATACTGCGGTGGCTCCGAAGATGAATTTTCTTGGTAAAACGGAAAAATTCTGTTTAGGTCCTTTTTTGCGGTTTTCCATATCTCACTTTGATTTAAAGGGAAAGACCGTCGCAAAGATGAGCGAATATACACTGCCTCTCATAATGAAAGGGAACGGCCCGCAATATAGCCTTGGAATGATGGACGCGGAAAGTCTGCTCGACACGCTTGACAACGGATCGCTTAATTTCCCCGGCCTGCGGGCGCAAACGGAAAAAGCCGTTGAGTGGGTGGAGAAAAATTGCGCCGGCCCGGTTGGAGGGAGTTTTGTTGAATCCAAAAAAGTGCCTGACGGTAGCGAGGTATACCCGTTAAATTCAATCAATGACACCGTTAATGCCACTATGTGGTCGACATCGGCATATCTGCTGGCTCTGGTGGGATTAAATGACGTTGAACGGTATGGGGAACGGGCCGCCAGGGTGGCGGACTGGATCATTTCCATGCAGGATGGTGACGGCGGATTCATTACTCATCAGGCTCCGGACGGGAAAAGGTTCGGTGGGAAATTCGGTAATATCAATTTTTATGCGAGTACCGCTCTTTGGTATTATAATGCTTACTATATCAGGTGGAAGGTCCCTGAAAGAAAATAGAGGAGGAAAAATGTTTAGCTACGTATTCATGAAAATGCTTGAGATGCGGCCTACCTCCTATGACCGGCAAATGGAGCTTGCAAGCCGGGGAGGGATCAGGGCGGTTAAAATCGAGGTGGCAAACGAAATCCCGGCTAAAAGCCATGTTCTTGAAATCGGCTGCGGCACGGGAGAGCTTGCGGAAATGATGATCAAGCGCGGCGCCACGGTTTACGGCTTTGATTTCAACCCGAACATGGTGGAGGTGGCAGTAAAACGCATCGAATCATCCGGGTTGAAAGGGAAGCTGAGCGTTCATCATATGGCTGTTGACGGAATGGATACCCTGCCGGATGCCGCCTTTGATGCAGCCGTTTCAACTCTGACCTTCAGCGAGCTTAACGATGATGAAAGGCGATTTGCCTTAAAGCATGCGCAAAGAGTACTCAAACCGGGCGGCAGGCTCATAATTGCCGATGAAGTCATTCCGGAAAAATTTTCAAAAAGACTCTTTCACAAACTGATTCGAGCGCCGATGGTTGCGGTGACATACTTAGTGTCCAAGGCCACCACCCGGCCGATTACAGACCTGGCCGGGGAAATCGCCAAGGCCGGTTTTACCGTTCAAAAGGAGACACGAACCCACAGCGATGCGTTCGCCATCGTAGTTGCTACTAGTGCGAATCAAAGGAGGACCTGGTGAATCCGTTCAAATATATCTGGGGGATGCTGTTCAGGCTGTTCCCCTGCCCTGTCCCTGTGGGCCTGCATGCAATCGGAAATCCGGATCAAGACAGCCCGGTTCTGGTCACCTGCAATTTTTATATCACCGTCAGGCGACTGGTGCGAAGACTTCGGGGGTATGATATCTGGCTCCTTGTTGCCGAGTCAAAGGGCGTCAATGTCTGGTGTGCCGCGGGAGGCGATGAATTCAATACGCATTCCGTGGTCTCATCCATTAAAACCAGTGGAATCGAAGAAAAAGTCGCCCACCGCCGAATCATTCTCCCGGTATTGGGCGCACCGGGCATCAAGGCGGCAGAGATCAAAAAACAGACCGGCTGGGCCGCAAAATGGGGCCCGGTCCGGTTAGATGATATTCCCCAATATCTTGATAATAAGCAACATAGAAGCGAACCCATGAAGCGTGTGACCAACACCTGGTTCGAACGTCTTGATTTATCATTCGGCTGTCTTTTTCCATTTTTTTTAATTGGCGCCATCGGGTTTATGATATTTGGGCGCCATCTGCTGGTCGATTATCTGATCGTCGGGAGTATGGCGTATCTGTTTTTTTATCTGACCTATCCGTGGCTGCCGGGGAAAACCGGCCTGGTAAAAGCGCTCTTTATAGACGCTATTTTGTTTTTATTATTAATTGGTTATATGGTTTCTGGCGTTCAAGGTCCATTGTCAATCCGTGCTGATTTGATCATCGCCATGGTTATGCTGCTTGTTAACGGAACTGAACTTGGTGGTCTCGCATCAAACCTGCCTTCCGATCTCGATCCGTTCCTTGCGCGATTGGATGTAAAAAACATAGGCAATGTCGCCTTTGCCGGTACAGTCCGCACGGAACTCTTAAACGGCATCCGGACCCTTACATTAAACCGGGACCGCTGCATCGGGTGTCGGAGCTGTGAAGAAGTCTGCCCCCAGGGGGTCTGGGATATCGACGGGGACAAACGGGCGGTGTTAGCTCATATAGAGGCCTGCACCGCCTGTCGGGCCTGCATCGTTCAGTGCAAGGGTGGGGCCATTACCCCGGAATTGGCACCCTGAAAGGAGATAGAGAGGAAAAAATGGGATTATATTAAAAATACATCCTGCCGAAGATAACCAATTTTACCTGACAGCACAAAACCAGTCATGTATCAACGCAAAAAAGTGGTGCCTTTAGCAAAAGGCCGAGTTTTGGAAATCGGTAAGCTTTAATTACTGGGGTTCAGCTGTTCAAAGGTAGGGATATTCATAATTGTATTGACTGCCGGCCGGGAAAGTGGTTTGAATATAAATTTTTATGGATGTTTTGTCTTCGCCGCCGGGGAAGTGCCCCGCCAAGCATAAACATTTATGCCAGTTTTTTACGGTTAATATATGCCTAAACGCACGGACATAAAAAAGATACTGATCATAGGGGCTGGCCCGATCATAATCAGCCAGGCCTGCGAGTTCGACTATTCCGGAACCCAGGCGTGCAAGGCCCTGCGCGAAGAGGGCTTTGAGATCGTTCTTTTAAACAGCAATCCTGCGACCATCATGACCGATCCCGAGACGGCGGACAGGACCTACATAGAGCCGGTCACACCAAAGGCACTGGAGTTGATCGTCGAAAAGGAGCGGCCTGACGCAGTCCTTCCCACCCTGGGCGGCCAGACCGGCCTGAACACAGCGGTGGCCGTTGCCGAAGCCGGGATATTCGATAAATACGGCGTGGAGATGATCGGCGCGACCCTTGAGGCCATTAAAAAGGCCGAGGACAGGGAGCTTTTCAGGGCCGCCATGGACAAAATCGGGCTGCGGGTGCCCAATAGCGGGATAGCCCGCGATATGGATGCCGTGCGGCGCATCGCGGGCGAGATAGGATTTCCACTGATTGTCCGGCCGAGCTTCACCTTGGGCGGCACGGGCGGCGGTGTGGCCTATAATCCCGAAGAGCTTGATAATCTTGCCTCCTATGGCCTTGATGCAAGCATGATTCACCAGGTAATGCTGGAAGAATCGGTGCTCGGGTGGAAGGAATACGAACTCGAGGTCATGCGGGACAAAAACGACAATGTGGTCATCGTATGCTCCATCGAGAACATGGATCCCATGGGAATCCACACGGGCGATTCCATCACCGTGGCCCCGGCCCAGACCCTTACCGATGTTGAATACCAGGTCATGCGGAATGCGTCCATCGCCATTTTAAGGGAGATCGGGGTCGATACGGGCGGTTCGAACGTTCAATTTGCGGTCGATCCGAAAACCGGCGAGATGATCGTAGTGGAGATGAATCCCCGGGTCTCCAGGAGCTCGGCCCTGGCATCCAAGGCCACCGGGTTTCCCATCGCAAAGATCGCGGCAAAACTTGCCGTGGGATATACTCTGGATGAAATTCCCAATGACATCACCGGCAAGACCGTGGCCTCCTTTGAGCCGGCCCTTGATTATTGCGTGGTCAAGATTCCGAGGTGGACATTCGAGAAGTTCCCCGAGGCCGAAGACCTGCTGACAACCTCCATGCGATCCGTGGGAGAGACCATGGCCATCGGCAGGACCTTTCCCGAGGCATTGCAAAAAGGCCTGCGCTCCCTTGAGATCGGCAGGTTCGGGTTCGGCGCGGACGGGCGCGACGATGTGGCCGAGGGAGATGATCCGACTGATATTTCCAAGTTAGAGCAAAAAATTTCAAGGCCGTCTTCCGGGCGTATCTTCCATATCCGTCAGGCCCTTTACGCTGGGATGGCCATTGACACCATTTATGAACTCACAGGAATCGATCCCTGGTTTATTTTTCAGCTAAAGCGGATCGTGGATTTTGAAAAAAGCGTGGCCTCCCAGGCAGGCCCGCTCAGCCATGAAAAGATGAAGGCGGCCAAACGGCTCGGGTTTTCCGATTTTCAGCTCGGCCATCTCACGGGCAGGGGCGAAGAAAGGATAAGAGACGAGCGGAAGGCTGCGTGCATACGGCCGGTCTATAAACTCGTGGATACCTGCGCCGCCGAGTTCGAGGCAGCCACCCCCTATTATTATTCCACCTATGAGGACGAGAACGAGGCCCGGGTAACCGATATTAAAAAGGTTATGATCCTGGGCGGCGGGCCGAACCGGATCGGCCAGGGCATAGAATTTGATTATTGTTGCGTCCATGCATCATTTGCCCTTCGGGAACTGGGCATCGAGAGCATCATGGTCAACTCCAATCCCGAGACCGTGAGTACGGACTACGACACGTCCGACAAGCTCTATTTCGAGCCGCTCACCCACGAAGACGTTCTTCACATCGTTGAAACCGAAAAGCCGGACGGGGTGATCGTCCAGTTCGGGGGCCAGACGCCGTTAAATCTTTCCATTCCCCTGCTGGCCTCGGGTGCGCCGATCATAGGAACCCATCCACAGAGCATCGAACGGGCCGAGGACAGAAAATATTTCCAGGCCATGTTAAACAAGCTCGGCCTTGTCCAACCCGCAAACGGCACGGCCCGGTCGATTCCCGAAGCGGTTGCGGCGGCGGACTCCATAGGCTATCCTGTTATTGTCCGTCCATCCTTTGTTCTTGGCGGCAGGGCCATGAAAATAGTCTATCACCAGCCAGAGCTGGAAAATTTTACCAGGATCGCCATTGCCGCTTCTCCCGAACACCCCGTTTTAATTGATAAATTTCTGGAAGACGCCATTGAAATAGACGTGGATGCGGTCTCCGACGGAAGGCAGACCGTAATAGGGGGTATCATGGAGCATATTGAGGCCGCCGGCGTTCATTCCGGAGACTCGGCCTGTGTTCTTCCTCCCCGTTCCCTTTCCGGCGATGAAATAGACGAGATCATTTCGGCCACCCGGGCCATGGCCGCCGAGCTTTCGGTCATCGGGCTCATGAATGTGCAGTATGCCATAAAAGATAAAAAACTCTATGTGCTGGAAGTGAATCCCAGGGCCTCGCGAACGGTTCCGTTTGTCAGCAAGGCCACGGGCGTACCCCTGGCAAAGATCGCCACAAAGGTGATGGTGGGCCGCAGCCTGGCCGAACTCGGCATCACCAAACAGGCGATGCCTGCCCACATCTCGGTCAAGGAGGCGGTGCTTCCCTTTGACCGGTTCCCGGATGTGGACACCCTGCTCGGACCCGAGATGAAATCAACCGGCGAGGTTATGGGAATCGATTTTGATTTCGGAAGGGCCTATGCCAAGGCCCAGCTCGGGGCGGGCCAGCATCTGCCAAAGAGCGGCACGGTTTTCATAAGCGTTCAGGACATTGAGAAAAAGGCGGTTCTTCCCGTGGCTGCGGATTTTAAGAGTCTCGGGTTTTCAATCCTCGCCACCCGGGGGACCCACCGGTTTTTTGCCGATAACGGCATTGAAAGCCATATGATCAATAAGGTTTCCGCAGGCAGGCCCCATGTAATCGACGCAATAAAGAACAGGGAACTGCAACTCGTTATAAATACGGGAACCGGGGACAGCCCGAGAAAAGACGGGTACCTGATCCGCCGGGCCGCGTTGAAATTCAATATCCCCTATGCCACCACGATCGCCGGGGCCGATGCCATGTGCCGGGGTATCCGGGCTATAAAGGAAAAATCGCTCGATGTCATGTCGATTCAGGAGTATTGACTTCCAGATAATCAATTTGGACTGCGTTATCGGTCGGAGATATACCATTATCCTTGCCAAATTAATTATCTGAAAGTCAATTGAGCTCAGAATATTTTTTTTAAATGAGATATCACCCGTCGGCACGGTGACCTGGAGGTTTCGTAATAATGAATATAACCGTTAATTCAGATGATTCAGAAAAAAGACCGAGGGACGCCTGCGGTATTTTTGGTATTTATTGCCATCCCGAAGCGGCCAGGCTGTCCTATTTCGGGCTCTATACGCCCTGCAGCACCGGGGCCAGGAGAGCGCCGGAATCGCCGTGGTCTGTAACGGCCGGATAAACTGTCACAAGGGGATGGGGCTGGTGCATGATGTGTTTGACGATGCCTCGCTTGCATCCATATCCGGCAATTGCAGCGCCATAGGACATGTCCGGTATTCCACCACCGGCGATTCGGTTCTGGCAAATGCCCAGCCCTTTGTGGTGAACCACAGCGGCAAGTCTTATGCCGTGGCCCATAATGGAAATCTCGTAAACGCCCATGACCTGAAAAAAGAGCTGGAAGACGACGGGTCGATTTTCCAGACCACCATGGACAGCGAAATTTTTCTCCATCTCTTTGTAAAAAGCCTGCGCCACGGGTTTGAACAAGCCCTGGTAAAAAGCGTGCTCAGGCTTCGCGGGGCATATTCCTTTGTCATCCTCACCAGCCGGGGGGAAGTGGTGGGGATTAAAGACCCAAACGGGTTTCGGCCGCTCTGTCTGGGCCGGAAAAACGGCCATTTTATCCTTGCATCCGAGACCTGCGCGCTGGACCTGCTCGGGGCCGAATTTGTCCGGGAACTCGATCCCGGCGAGATCGTAATCATAGATAAAAACGGCATCAGGAGTATTTTCCCGCGTGCCGAAACCCGCCGGACATTCTGCATATTCGAGTTTATCTATTTTGCCCGGCCGGACAGCACCTTTTTCGGGAAGAACGTATACCAGATGCGTAAAGCCCACGGCCGGCGGCTTGCGGCGGAAGCGCCGGTGGACGCAGACCTGGTCATGCCGTTTCCGGATTCAGGCAATTACGCGGCCCTTGGATACGCCGAGGAATCGGGCATTCCCTTTGACCTTGCCATGATCCGTAACCATTATGTGGGCAGGACTTTTATACAGCCCACCCAGAGCATGCGTGATTTCGGGGTCAGGATGAAGTTAAACCCCGTAAAGGAGTTGCTGCGAGGAAAGGACATTATTATCATAGAGGATTCGATTATCCGGGGAACCACTGCCAGGACCCGGGTAAAGACCTTGAGAGACCTGGGCGTTAAAAAGGTGCACATGCGCATAAGCGGCCCTCCCCACCGGCATCCCTGTCATTACGGAATTGATTTTTCCACCCGGGGGGAGCTTATTGCCGCGTCCAAGACGGTGGACGAATTAAGGGATTTTCTGGGGCTCGACTCCCTTTATTACCTGAGCCTGGAAGGGCTGCTGTCGGCCACGGGGGTTGATGCGCCGGAGGAAAATTTCTGTAAGGCTTGCTTTGATGGTTGTTATCCTGTATCCTTTGATTCAAATTTGACCAAGGAATGCCTTGAAAATCCTTAGGCGCTGGCGGGGAGAATCCTTGTAACCCTTTCCAAAAGCAGGGAGCGGAAATGATAGAGTCAAAATATTTACAAGACAATGTCCAGAACATCCAACGTCTTTTAACCATCCCCGGTCTGCGGGAGTTTGAGACCAGGAACCTTGCAAAACTTCTCCGCCTGAGCAAAATACGGGAATACGGGGACGGCGAGTGTATCATCAAGGAAGGGGATAATGATCCCTGGCTCTATTTTCTCCTTGCCGGCTCTCTTATTATAAAGAAACGAGGCGTTGAGATCGGCAGGCTTACCGATGTGGGGGAGATATTCGGTGAAATGCGCGTGATCGACAGCCAGACACGTTCCGCGTCCGTTTACGCAGTGGGAAAGACCGTCTGCCTGGGGGTTGACATGTCTGCGAAGGGCCGGCTTTTGAAGGCGGACGCACGTGAGGAGAAGCTGGATTTTCTCCTCCTTCTCTACAGGATATTTTCGGAATATATGTCGATCCGGCTCAGGGCCACCAACGACGAACTCATGAAGGCCAAGATGATGGTTGAGGAGTTGAAGTCGATCCGGCGGTGATGCACCCGTCAAAAATGCCTTATTGTCCTGACAGTCGATGAAAAAAACCGTAGCATTTTCAAAAAATTCAACAAACGTCTTTTTCCATATCCTTACCCGCTGCAACCTGCGATGCCGTCACTGCTATATAAATCCGGCCCAGCACGGTGACAACACCCTGCCCATAGCGACCATAATCGAGTGGCTCCGGCTTTTTTATACACCCGGCCGGGATGCCAACCTTGTTCTTCTCGGGGGGGAGCCGACCCTCCACCCGGACCTGGCCGCAGCCGTTACGGCGGCAAGGGACATAGGATACGCATCGGTTACCATCGATACCAACGGGTATCTTTTTAACGATATTCTCGACCGGGTCTCACCAGACATGGTCGATTTTTTTTCCTTCAGCCTGGATGGGCCCGAACCCGCGATAAACGATCCCATACGTGGCGAAGGCTCTTTTGACAGGTGCGTGGCCGGGATCGGCGATGCGGTGGCGCGCAGCTTTTCCACGAGCCTCATATTTACGGCAAGCGCCCAAAATATAGCAAGCCTTGTTCATATGCCACCGCTTTTGCGGAAACTGGGGGTTAAGCGTTTTTTTATCCAGATCATAGGTATAAGAGGGCGGCTGGCCGCAGGCGGGGAGGATAATCTGCAGGTATCAAGGCAGGACTGGGAGGCCATAGTGCCCGGAGTTGCAAGCCAGGTGGCTGAATCAGGCATAACCGTGACCTGGCCCAGGGTTTTTCTGGGGCCGGATGAAGTCTTTGAGTGCGCCGGAAAGGTAGCTGGCGATTATTTTATCTTTCCCAACGGCAGGGTTTACAGGTGTCCGTTATGCGAGGATTTTCCCATTCACAGCATGGAGATCAGAGACGGCCGCCTGATAAAGAGGCCTAAGATAACCGAGACCGACCTGTTTGATCTGGATATCGCGGAAGGGTGTGTCATGAACCGCCTCATCCAGGGGGGAAACGTGGCCTATGGCAAGGACGGGGCTTGTGAATTTAAAATCGCCTGTTGTTTGCTAAAGGAAGAGATGGCAGTAAAATCCAGAACTTAGTGTTTTACGTTCTGTAAACAAGGCCCTTGACATGACCAACTTAATGACTTAGTATGGGGCCATGTTAATCTTAAATATAAATGAAATAAAAAGTCATTTCTCGAATTGCCTTGCAAAAGTCGGCGACGGGGAGACAGTAATCGTCTGTAAACGCAATGTGCCTGTTGCTGAAATAAAACGTATAACAGCGCGCCCTGCCCAAAAACGTCCAATCGGTCTGGCCGGGAAAGAATACCCTGATTTTCAAATCAACGATGCTTTTTTCGAGCCTCTTCCCGACGAGATCGTTTCTGCGTTTTACGGCGAAAAAAGTTGAAATTTCTTCTCCTGGACACATGCACTTTTCTTTGGCTGATTAAAGGGGATGACGCACTGCCGTCCAAGGTAATTACCGCGTTTGTTGATCCCAATAATGAGGTATATCTCAGTGCTGTTTCTGCCTGGGAAATTAATGTTAAATATAAGTTAGGCAGGTTGCCTCTACCTCTTCAACCCGACCGGTTTATTCCAAAGGAACGTAAGCGGCATTTTATTTTTTCCCTGAATTTATCGGAACAAGACACCCTGCATTTGTGCAAACTGCCGACTCCTCACAAAGATCCTTTTGATCGTATGCTTGTATGCCAGGCGATTGAACATTCAATGACAATTTTAACCCCTGATCCGCTTATCACGCAGTATCCAATCCGCTGCCTCTGGTAGTGGTCATTTTTCATGATTTTTAATAACAGTGTTTGAACGGAAACCAGATTATTTATCCCGGATTGTTTATCCCGGATTATTTATCATTGACACGATAGCCGCAGCGGGTGAGCTGGCCACCATTTCTAGACGTTAAATCGAAAGTTAATAATATCGCCGTCAAGCACCTCGTAAGTCTTGCCTTCGAGCCTGAATTTCCCCTCTTTTTTTACCGCAACCATTGAACCCGCTTCCATCAGGTCGTCATAGGATACCACCTCGGCCCGGATAAAGCCTTTTTGAATGTCCGTGTGTATGGCTGCGGCCGCGTCAACGGCTGTTGTGCCGGATTTTATGGTCCAGGCACGCACCTCGTCTTCTCCCACCGTAAAAAATGAAATCAGCCCGAGGATTTTGTAGGACGCCCTGATGGCCCGGTCCGTGGCCGGCGCCGATATGTTGAACTCTTCTAATAGTTCGGCCGCATCCTCGTCTGTCATCTGGGCCAGTTCCTGTTCCAGTTTTCCCCGAACCACCATGGCTGTCTCGGATGCGAGCGGGCCGGAGGCTTCCGGCATTGTCTCATCCTCGTCTGCATTGTTGAACAGGACCAGGCATGGTTTTGCGGAAACAAAACCAAATCCGCGCAAAAGAGGTGATCCCGCGATTTCCGGAAACTTCCGCAGCGGGGTTTCGTTTTCAAGACCCTCCCTGCATTTGATCAAAAGAGCCTCTTCTTCGCGGTCGAGCCCCTTCCCTTTTTTTTTCGAGTCGGCCGCGATCCGTTCAAGCCGTTTTTCCACCACCGAGAGGTCGGCTATGATCAGGTCCTGTTCCAGACGAATGAAATCGCCTGCCGGGTCGGGGGCGTCAAGTCCGTATGCCGCATGGTTTCTCACCACGTGAATCAGGGCATCGACATCCCGAACGGCCCGGATCAGGGCGTCTTCTCCGCGTGAGTCCGGTTTCTGACCCCCACGGCCCGGGAGCAGGTATTCCACTTGGGCGTAGATCGTTTTTTTCGGGTTATACATATTGCTTAATTTATCGATCCTGTTGTCCGGGACCGGGATCATGGCAATATGGTTCTCCCCTTTTGAGCCGCCGGAAGCCTCACTGGTCAGGGCTTCAAATACCGTCGTTTTTCCGGAACCGCCAAGTCCGATTATGCCGAGCTTCATTTCCTGTCTCCTTATATTCGTCCTTTATCTCGCCTGTTACTGCCGTCCACAAGCCCGAAGAGTCTGCATGTGTTTTCCCGGATCACGGGAGCGATAATTTCAGGATCCTGTTGCCTGATTTCGGAAAGTTTCATAAGAACCGTGCGTACAAAGGCGGGCTCGTTTCTCCTGTGCCGGTTTCTCTCGGGGGAAGGCGTGAGGTATGGTGCATCGGTCTCGATCACGATCCTGTCTTCGGGTATGCCCCGGACAAGTTCCCGCAGGCCTTCCCCGCGTTGCTTGTGGGTGACGACCCCTGTTATTCCTATGTAAAGGCTAAGGTCAAGGTATGCTGCCAGCTCTTCTTTCGTGCCTGAAAAGCAGTGGACAACCCCTTTGTGGCCTTTCGGCAGGTGCGCGCGCAGGAGTTCAAGAAACCGTCCGCTGCTGTCCCTCTCGTGGAAGATCAAGGGCAGATCAAGGCTTGCCGCAGCTTCAATCTGCCGGACAAACCATTTTTCCTGGACATCTCTCGGCGAATACATGCGGTTGAAATCAAGCCCGGTCTCGCCCCAGGCCGCAACAGCCGGGTCTTTGGCAAGGGACGTCAACCGGTCTATGATTTCATTGGTGCAAGCCTTTGCGTCGTGCGGGTGAACCCCCACCGAGGCATAACACCCGCTGTGCGCATGGGCCATTTTCACGGCCTGCGCGGACGAGTCCGCATCGATGCCGACGATCATGATTGAATCCACGCCGGCTTCTTTCGCCCGGCTAAAAACCGAATCCATGTCTTTCGTAAAAGAGGCATCGTTTAAATGGCAGTGGCTGTCGAATAATTTCATTTTTATTTTTATGGTTCGGAATTATGGTGAAAAGTTACCCTCCCTTTAGGGCGGATCATCCCCTGTTGTCAAATCCTTTCCATGCTCATGTTGCCGGACGTTTGCGGTCAGAGCACAGGTCCGGATCCGGATTTCGTCAAATGATTGGATTTTTACACTGACATGGGATATGATGGCAAAATTCAGCGGCAGGCTGAAGATACCTGGCTTGGGGAGATTGCAGGAGATTTTTGTTTGAGCAAACAAGTAAAGCGTTTTTAAGCAAGGGGCAGGATATGCCGGCAAATGGATACTCAGGACAGATTATCGAAATAAAGGCGAAATCAGGATGGCGGCTCATAGATTTTGCCGAGCTTTTCGCATACCGCGACCTCTTCTTCTTCCTGGTCTGGCGCGACATCAAGGTGATCTACAAGCAGACCGTCCTCGGTTTTTTGTGGGCCATCATCCGTCCGGTCTTTTCCATGGTGATATTTTCCATTGTGTTCGGCAGGCTTGCAAAGGTACCTTCCGACAATATCCCGTACCCGGTTTTTTCATACGTGGCCCTGATCCCGTGGACCTATTTTTCAACGGCCATGACGAATTCCACCCAGAGCCTCGTTACAAACGCCAACATGATAACAAAGGTATATTTTCCGAGACTGATCATCCCCATGACCCCGGTCCTGGCCGGGCTGGTCGATTTCGCCATCTCATTTACCGTCCTGGCGGCGCTCATGGTCTGGTATCAAATCGTGCCGACGGCATATATCCTTTTGCTCCCGTTTCTTACCCTGCTCATGATCCTGACCGCCGCCGGCATCGGGATGTGGCTTTCGGCCATGGCCATCCAGTATCGTGATATCCGGCATGCCATGAGTTTTCTCGTCCAGTTGCTCATGTACTCGGCGCCCGTTGTCTGGCCTGTTTCACTCATACCTGGCAAATACAGGCTGTTGTATGCGATTTACCCCATGGCCGGAGTCATAGAGGGATTCCGGGCAGCGATCATAGGGAGCACGCCCATGCCCTGGGACCTGATAGGCGTGGGAACGATAAGCGCTCTTGTCATAGGGGTTTCCGGGGCTTTTTATTTCCGCCGCATGGAGAGGATTTTCGCGGATGTGGCGTGAGCGCCGGATGGTTCCGCCCCCGGCCGGGCTCGGGAAGCCTTGTCATATCAATTGACATATCTTATTTCTTATGTATAATAACATATTGAATATTAGCATAAAAGATTTGACAAAATAAGAGATGATATGAAAGTCAAAAAGGTAATGACATTTAAGTCTGGAAAGTTCGCTTTTAGTCACAACTATTCACAGGCTGAAATTGAACCGCTGGAAATTGAATTCAGGCTTCTTTATGATACCTTAAAGGAACTTCCAATTTTGCCAAAACAGGCACAAGAGTTTGAACTGGAGTTGACACGCAGGTCAATATTCAGCACGGCAGCCATCGAGGGCAATCCATTGCGAGAGAGAGAAGTTGCTGAAATAATAGATAATGACCCTAAACAGACCCTGGATGAAATCAAAAAAAGAGAAATTTATAATCTCAAAAAATCATACGATCAACTGACCAATATAACACCAGAATCAGAGTTTATCCTTTCCGAGAGTTTCATAAAGAGCATCCACAAAACAGTCACGGATCAGCTTAATTATGATTCCTGTATTCCCGGTTCTTATCGCAGCCATGTTGTAAAAGTAGGCGATAAACAGCACGGTGGAGTAGATACCCCACCAAAATGTCTAAAAGATATTCAGAATCTAATGGTGGAATATATACAATGGTTTCACTCCTACAGCATCCATGATCTTCCACCTGTTATTCGCTCTGCTATTGCTCATTATTACTTAGTACTTATCCATCCATTCGCAGATGGTAACGGCAGAACCGCACGACTAATTGAGGCGGCCATACTCAGGGCTTCCGGCATTAAATATTTGCCAACAATGCTGTCAAATTATTACTATAAAGAGATTGATGAATATTTTATTGCAATATCTCTATCCGAAAAAAGCAGGGAAAATGACATAACACCATTTGTGAAGTTTGTCCTTAAAGGAGCCATTGATTCATTAAACGAGGTGAAGAGCCGCATAACATCCTATATACGTAAATCCGTGCTTCAAAATTACTTTAGCGAGTTGCTATGCAACAAAATAATAACCACACGGCAATTAGAGTTTTTAAGCTTACTTATTGAATTCCCTGAAAATAAAGCAGTGACAATAAATGGAGTTCAAAGAGAATTACCATTCAGGACTTTGTATGCCACGGTAAGCGACAGAACGGCAAGAAGAGATTTAATGAAATTGCATGAATTAAACTTACTCAAAACAACAGAAACAGGCTTTAAACTTGATAGGCAGATACTAAACGCACTATAATGAAGCGTTTCAAGGGGCCTGCAAATCTTTTATTGTCGTTCACAATCACAATGAAGATAATAACAAAATGAACATCCTTGTCACCGGCGGCGCCGGATATATAGGAAGCCATACCTGTGTCGCGCTCCTTGAAAAGGGCTTTGATGTAACCGTCATCGACAACCTTTCAAACAGCAGCGTGGAGGCAATCAATCGAGTCCGGGAGATATCCGGAAAGGATGTGGCTTTTTACAGGGCCGATCTTCGGGACAGGGCCGCCGTGGATAAGGTTTTTTCCTCCGGCAGTATAGATTGCGTCATCCATTTCGCGGGATTGAAAAGCGTATCCGAGTCGGTTGAAAAGCCGCTTTCATACTATGAGAACAATATCGTATCAACGCTTGTGCTGTGTGACGCAATCAGGCGTTACGGCGTAAAGCGCCTGGTCTTTTCATCTTCAGCGACCGTGTACGGAAATCCGGAATCGGTCCCGGTGGCCGAGGACGCGCCCGTAAATCCCGTAAACCCCTATGGCCGGGCCAAGCTCATGATAGAAGAGATTCTGTCCGATTTTGCGGCATCCGATCCCGGCCTGCGCATAGCGCTGCTCAGGTATTTCAACCCTGTGGGCGCTCATGAAAGCGGCCTCATCGGCGAGGACCCGTCCGGGATTCCGAATAATCTAATGCCATATATCAGCCAGGTGGCCAGGTGGCGGTGGGCAGGCTTTCCGGGCTGAGGGTGTTTGGAAATGACTATCCCACGCCGGACGGCACCGGGGTGAGGGATTATATCCACGTCATGGACCTTGCCGAAGGGCATGTTGCGGCAATTTCGAATCTCATGCCGGGCAAAGGCGTCATAACCGTAAACCTCGGCACAGGCAGGGGATATTCGGTGCTTGAGGTGATCAGCGCCTTTGAAAGGGCTTGTGAAAAGAAGATTCCCTTTAAAGTCGTGGATCGCAGGCCCGGAGATATCCCGGTTTGTTATGCCGATGTTGCCAAGGCCAGTAAACTCCTCGGCTGGAGCGCCGCGCGCGAAATTGATGAAATGTGTGAAGACGCCTGGAACTGGCAGAAAAGAAATCCGTACGGATACGGACAATGAAATCGGCAGCAAAAAAAACGGGAATTCGATGGAATCTTCTTGATTTTAT
>JAADHK010000097.1 GCA_013151835.1 Deltaproteobacteria bacterium | reverse complement strand
CGCGAAAGCGGAGGCATACATATAGTATTCCGAGCATTTCGCGACCCGCTACAACGCAGTAGATGGGACTTTTTACGACGCCATCAATTTTAGAAAAAATTCAAATTATAGTGCCAAGCCTTGTGTTAGATGAGATTACAGAAGTTCTTTGTGGTAATCTTGACGATATTAAAGAGGTAGAACAGCACCTAAGATATATTGAGAGATTAGCCACACAAGAAATACTGCAAATTGTTGTTCCCAATATTGAAGTAAGGATGAAAGCTATAGAACTGGCAAGATTTGGAAACAAAAAAAGTGGTTACCCTGAGGTGCCCGACTGCCTGTATCATGCTTTGGCAATTTACAGCAATGCTGTTTTTGTAACAAATGACAAAAAACACATTTCAAAGGTCAGGGAATTCGGCCATATTCAGGCGCTATCTTCTTATGGCAAAAAAATCTGAGTTGTGGCAGAACAAGGACATGCCCTTTGTAATGGATAGATGAAAAAAAAATGGGGAATATTTCTATTCCCCATTTTTCGATTGTTAGCGATGTGATACTTATTTTACCGTAAAATGAGCCCGTCTGCTCTTGGCGAACTCAAAGCCCAAGACCTCGATCCTGTCTTTAGAAATTCCTGCAGCCGCAAGGCCTTTCACTACGCTTTTGGCCCGTTTGCCGGCCAGATATTCGTTGTAAACCCTTGATCCGCTCGTATCGCAGAAAACCTGGATCGTAACTTTTTTATCCGGGTTGGCCTTAAGCCATTCGACCTTCCTGGCCAGGAGTTTTTCAGCCTTTGCGGATAATTTTGCCGAGTTGAATCCAAAAAGGAGGTCCTCGCCCACGACCTGGGCCTCGGTGACTGAAGTGGCGCTTGAGGCGACTGTAGCTGGCTTGGGGGCTGGCTTGGGCGCAAGAGCGGCCTTTTTTGCCTGTGCTTCCAGTGCCATTGCCTGGGCTGCGCGTTTTTCAGCCTCTGCCGCGACCTTTGCCTTCTCCCGGGCCTTTGCCTGAGCCATGGCCTTCATGCGCGCCGCCTCCTGAGCCTTGGCCGCTACTTCGGCTTTAGCCTTGGCTTCCTGGGCCGCCTTCATAGCGGCAGCAGCTTCCTCGGCCTTGGCCTGCTCTGCCGCAGCAATCTTTGCCGCTTCCGCAGCCTTGGTCTTGGCCGCTGCTTCAGCCTTGGCTTTTGCTTCCTGGGCCGCCTTTGCAACCGTTATCTTGGATATGGCCACCCTGAAATCTCCTGCCAGCATTCCTTTTTTCAGTTTCTTATCCGCCGGACGTTTCCCCAGCCAGATAGCGAAAACAGCTTTTTTGAAGTCGTACCCCGGGATATTGTCCTTAAGCACACCATCCTTGTATACCGCCGTGCCTTTATTAGGGATATAAACGATATCAAATTCCTCGTCATCCGTGATCTTATCGGCAAAGCATGCGTTAAACCGGTCTACCTCGTTTTTTATTGGGGTTATATCTCCCTTTGGCATGGAGCCGCGAAACCCCTTGTGCAAAGCTTTTGTTACATGCTTGCTGGAAGCGAAAAAATCATTTTTTATATGCATCCGGATGGCCATGGGTTCGTCGGCATTTATGATTTTATCCTGATCGGTCATTGCCTCCTGCAGGTAAATCCCGGCTACGTAGACATCGTTAAAAAAAGCAACTCGCGTCCCGCCACCGTTCAATCCGAGTGTGATGTTGTCATATGTCAGAGTTTCCGGCAGATCAATCTCATTAATAGTCCTTGCGGATGCCGCAGGTGCCATAAGCAACAAAAACAACATGATACTAACCATTCGTTTTAACATATCCCTCTCCTTTTTTAATTGCCGTTTACAGATAAAAACATTGTTTACCATAAAGCCGGACCATATCCCATTTCAAATAACATAACAACAAATTTCATATTACAGTCTTGATGATCTCGTAAAAAGTCAGACAACCCGGTAAAGATGGCCAAGTAAAAAATTCCATATACAAGACATAGCGGTGTCGCGAAAGCGGAGGAATACATATAGTATTCCGAGCATTTCGCGACCCGCTGCAACGCAGTAGCTGGGACTTTTACTTGTGCCATCAAGTCTGCCTTTACAAAACAACACTGCCTATTATTTCAGCAGTTGATGAAATCCCCTCTTCGGCAAAAAACGATTCCATCCCGTCTATTATATCCATACAGGCTCCGGGATTTAAAAAATTCGCCGTGCCGACTTCCACTGCCGAGGCTCCGGCTATGAGAAAAGAAATCGCATCGATTGCGGAAACAATACCCCCGATGCCGATGACCGGAATTTTCACCGCTCGTGCGGCCTCCCATACCATCCTTAAAGCCACCGGACGTATGGCAGGACCCGAAAGGCCGCCAGTGATATTGGCTAAAACAGGTCTGCGCGTTCTGATATCTATGGCCATGCCTGTAATGGTATTTATCAACGAGACCGCATCTGCTCCCGCGTCCTCAACGCTTGAGGCGATATCCGCAATGGAGGTGACATTGGGAGAAAGCTTGGCAACAACGAACTTTGATGTCTCTTTTTTTACTGCCCGAATGACGGAGGCGGCAACAATAGCATCTATCCCAAAGGCAACACCGCCGGACTTGACATTGGGGCAGGATATGTTCACTTCCAGTCCGGTTATACTGTCAACCGAATCAATGCGGGCCGCAAGGGCCGCGTACTCTTCAATGCTCGAACCATAAATATTGGCGAACACGGGCGTGTGATACGTTTCAAGAATTGGCAATTTTTCTGCAATAAAAGCCTCGACCCCTATGTTTTCAAGACCGATTGAGTTCAACATTCCACAAGGGGTCTCTACGATCCTTGGCGGCGGATTGCCTGATGAAGGCTTTAGGGAGAGGCCCTTTACGATGATCCCGCCAAGACGGTTCAGGTCCACGAGAGATTCGAACTCAATGCCGTACCCGAAGGTTCCGGACGCGGTAAGAACCGGATTTTTCAACCGCAGTGAGCCGAGTTGGGTCGAAAGGTCAACAGGATTGTCCATAGGACATATTTCCAGATGTTGGCGTTACTATGAGATTCGGTGTGATAGTTTACCCCCCAATGCCATTAACTTAAGAGGTCTCAATGTAGGGGAGGGGTTTACCCCCTCCCGCAAAATGGTGCCCCATAACAGGAGGGGGTAAACCCCTCTCCTACACATATGGTTGAGTTAATAACATTAAGTTTATTATACCCGCAAACCCGGGGATGCAAGCGTAAAAAAAGCATCTTAAACGTCCGCGAGCAAAAAGCCTTGACGGATATGCTTTTTGCGCTGTAATGGTTTGACCAAACAATCGCCATAAAAATACCATTAATATTCAAAACCTCAAAAATATTGAGACCATGACCAACATCGACAACAGGCCCCTGCGAATCTGCCTCCTGGGCTACAGGAGCAATCCCCACTGCGGGGGACAGGGCGTATATATCAGGAACCTCAGCCATGCGCTGATCCGGCTCGGTCACTTCGTGGAAGTGGTTTCCGGGCCACAGTATCCCGAATTAACAAACGGTATCCCCCTGGTAAAGCTTCCGAGCCTGGACCTTTACAACCCAAAAGACCTTTTCCGCACGCCCAGGCCCAAAGAACTTAACGACGGCATTAACCTTTTGGAATGGCTCGGTGTTTCCAGTATGGGATTTCCGGAGCCATACACATTCGGGCTTCGAGCCTGGCGCTTTTTAAAAAGCAGGGACTTTCAATACGATGTGATCCACGATAACCAGAGTCTTTCCTACGGAATTTGGGCCATCGGCCGTCGTTTTCCCCTGGTTGCGACCATACATCATCCCATCACGGTCGACAGGGATCTTGCCGTCCGTTCTGAAAAGGCCATCTGGAGAAAGCTTTCAGCGCTCCGCTGGCACTCTTTTCTGTCAATGCAAAAACGCGTTTCAAGGACACTTTCAAACATCATCACCGTATCCCAATGCTCAAAAGCCGATATCAGCCACGAGTTTGACATACCCAAAAACCGCTTCACAGTCATCCCCAACGGCATCAACACCGATTTATTCCATCCTGTTTACGGGGTGCAGCGGGCAAAAAACCGGATCATCGTCACAAACAGCGCTGACATACCCTTGAAGGGCCTTCAGCACTTGCTCCCGGCCGTTGCCAATATTTTGAAAAAACGGCCTGTCTCCCTGATTGTAGTGGGAAGTCCCAAAAAAAACGGACAGATTTCAAAACTCATCAAGCGTCTGGGAATAGGCAGGCATATCACCTTTACCGGCAGGATATCAGATGCTGAGTTTGTCCGGCAATATGCCAGGGCCACAATTGCCGTGGTACCTTCCGTTTACGAGGGATTCGGCCTGCCGGCGGGCGAAGCCATGGCCTGTGGCGTACCGGTCATCAGCACCACGGGCGGGGCGCTTCCCGAGGTCGTCGGAGATGCCGGCATACTAGTTCCACCGGCCGATTCCCGGGCGCTTGAAACCGCTATCCTGCACCTTCTGGATAATCCGGATCAGGCAAAAGAACTGGGAGAAGCGGGTCGCAGGCGCGTGGAAAAACATTTGACATGGTCTGCGGCTGCAAAAAAAACCGTGGAAGTTTATAAAAGGGCGATCCGTGATCACCATAGACCTTAACCGGATGGGAATAAGACCCGGCGACCGGATACTTGATATGGGATGCGGTCCGGGCCGTCATGTTTGTGCGGCCTGCGCACACCCGGATGTTATTGTTGTCGGCGCCGATGTTTCGGTGGGCGATCTTTATGAGGCAAAGGAAAAAATCGACGCGCATGCTGCTTTCGGAGGGCCGATGAATGGCGAATGGGATCTTGCCGGGGCCGATATAACTGCTCTTCCGTTTTCCGACATTTCATTTGACCATGTAATCTGCTCCGAGGTCATGGAGCATATTGTTGATGAAAAAAAAGCGGCATCTGAACTCATAAGAATACTGAAACCCGGGGGCACTCTTGCCATAAGCGTTCCAAGGTATCTGCCCGAGCGGATATGCTGGGCCTTGTCGGAAAAATACCATGATACCGCAGGCGGACATGTCAGGATATACAAAAAAGAGCGCATAATGGAGCTTTTCGGTTCAATGGGCATGACCGGGTTCTCTTTTCATTATGCCCATGGAATACATTCCCCGTATTGGTGGCTCAAATGCCTGGTTGGGCCTGAAAATGAAACCTCCCGCTGCACATCATTATATCACCGGTTCCTTGTCTGGGATATCATGAAAAAGCCGATGCTTACCCGGGCACTTGACCGGCTCCTGACGCCTGCAATCGGAAAGAGTATGGTATTTTATTTTAAAAAAACCAACTAAGAATAATCATTTATCAAATCCGCTTGAGCACACCAAGCGTCCCGATCATTGGGATTTCCGAAAACAGGCCGGAAGAAACGGCCCTGCAATAGATGTGGTACGGCGCCTGTCCCCCCTCTTCCGGATTTTTAAATATATCATGGATCAGGAGATACCCGCCGGGCATCAGATGACCCGACCATGCTTCATAGTCGGCCATGGCCGATCCTTCGCTGTGGCCGCCGTCTATAAAAACAAGGCTTAACGGCGTCGCCCACATGCGCGCGGCAACAGAAGACTCGCAAACAATGGGAACAACCGTATCTTCAAGGCGGGCCTGTGAAACAGCCGCCTTAAAAAGCGGGAATGTATCCATGAATCCCGAAGCAATATCATAGGTTTCAGGATCAAAATATTCCTCTCCAGGCTGCTGTTCTTCAGAACCCCGATGATGATCCACAGAAAATAGAATACTTCCCGATGCCCTGCACCCTGCGCCGAGATAAAGGGCTGATTTCCCGCAATAGCTCCCGATCTCAAGGCACGGACCAAGCCTGCCCGCCTCTTTTGCACATTCATAGAGCGCAAGCCCTTCTTTGCGATCGAGAAAGCCCTTGACGGAGTCGATTAATTTATTGTCCAAATTCATCATAATTCTTCCGGACCAGAACCTCCCTGGCCTTAACCCCATCAGAAGGGCCGACAACCCCCTCTTTTTCCATTATCTCTATGATGCGCGCGGCCCTGTTGTAACCAATGCGCAGATGGCGCTGCACCATGGAAATGGATGCCTGGCCGGTCTTTGTCACAAGGGCAACGGCCTCATCATAGCGCTCGTCGTATTCTGTTTCTTCATCTGAACTGTCCGCATCATCCTTCTCCTGCGGGGCAATAACATTATCATCATATTCAGGGGTTTTCTGGGACTTTAAAAACTCTATGATATTGCTCACATCCTCTTCCGAAATATATGCGCCGTGTATACGTTCGAGTTTCGCGGTTCCCGGAGGAAGAAACAGCATGTCGCCCTTGCCGAGAAGCGCTTCAGCGCCGTTACAATCTATGATCGTCCTGGAATCGGTCTTGGATGAAACCTGAAACGAGAGCCGGGTGGGAAAGTTGGCCTTTATCACCCCGGTAAGGACATCCACCGACGGCCTCTGAGTCGCTATTATCAGGTGAATCCCGGCAGCCCGGGCCATCTGCGCAAGGCGGGTGAGACCCACCTCAACGTCCTTTGACGAAACCATCATCAAATCGGCCAGCTCATCAATCACAACCACAATATAGGGCAGTCTTTCGGACGGCTCCTCTCCGGCCGCAGGCTTTTCTTTTTCAATCCTTTTGTTGTACTGCCTGATATTTCTCACCCGTTTTGCGGACAACAGTTTATAACGTCTCTCCATCTCCCGAACAGCCCAAAAAAGAGCATTTGTGGCTTTTTTCATGTCCGTTACCACAGGAGTGATGAGATGGGGGATACCGTCATAAACCGACAATTCGATCCGCTTGGGATCGACCATGATAAATTTCACGGAATCAGGCGTGGACTTATAGAGGATACTTGAAATCATGGTATTTAAGGCAACACTCTTCCCTGTTCCGGTGGCGCCGGCAATCAGAAGATGCGGCATTGCCTCAAGGTCGGCGACCACGGGGTTACCCACGATATCCTTTCCCAGAACCATGGTCAACGCCGCCGATGAAGTCTTAAAGGCTGAAGATGAAACTATATCCTTAAATGCAACAAGTTCCCTTTTTTTATTTGGCAGTTCGATCCCTATGGCCGCCTTTCCTGGTATGGGAGCGATGATGCGCACGCTCAAGGCCCGCAATGCCAGCGCAAGATCATCGGAAAGATTGACCACCTTATTGATTTTAATACCCGGCGCCGGCTCGAATTCAAACCGGGTTATGACCGGCCCGGGCAAGATGGCGGAAATCTTTCCGCTCACCCCGAAATCGTGGAGTTTTTCCTCCAGAAGCACCGACTGCTTTCTTAAAAACTCATGATCGACCGAACCGTCAATCCGGACCGGATCGCTTAACAGGTCAAGGGAGGGGAGGAGAAAACCGTTTTCATTCATGCGCATGGATTCAAAAACCATCTGCCGGTCCGCCGAAGGGGAGACGACCTGTTTCTCGAGTTCGGCAATGACAGGTTTTGGAGTGTTCTCCCGTTCAAAGCCCTTGGATTTTATTTTAATTTCGGACGCTTGCCTTTTCTTCGGCTTATTTACCGTCACAGCCGCCTTTTTTTTCAGTTGAATCCCCCTGTGCTCACCTGCCGCCACTTTTCGGATCCTTGCCATCCCAGCGATTATAAACCGCCATACGGATTTAAGGCCGGATTTAGCTCCCTTGACGAAAGTCCGGAAAAGAACCAGTAAATTACGTAAAACCGCAAGGATTGAAATCCGGGTTGTCAGGATAATTCCGATAAGGAAAAAAACCGCAAGCATAACAAAAGCGCCCGGACGGTTCAGGTAGCGGCTTAGAATCGTGGCAAAAGACCCGCCGACCATGCCGCCGCCTGAAAACTCCCGGCCAAAAACGGAATATACGGAACGAAACAGGGCCAACAGGCCGCCGGTGGCGACGATAAGCAAAAGAGAACCTGCAACAAGGGGTTTTAAAGAACCAGGAGCCTTAGTTCCGTAAAAGCGAAGGGCCGCAATCAAAAAAAGAACCGGCAGCCAGAAAGCGCCAATCCCAAAAACACCTATGAGCAGCCCGGCCGTATTTGCACCGATGATTCCGAAAAAATTATGGACCGGCCAGGATACGCCCACATGATTTACGGACGGGTCGGCAGGGCTGTAAGTAGCCAGGCTCACGGCCGTGAACAGGACCAGAAAAAAAAGAAGTATTCCGTAGATTTCCCGTTTCATTTGCATCTGTCCGTCACACTTCTAAAATAAAGGGAAGAATAACAGGCTTCCTCCTGATGGTGAAAGTAAAATATTCCCGCAACGCGGACGGCAGTCTACGCCTGATCGCTTCAGCCCGGTCGTCCTGCTCGACAACAGCTTCAAGAATCTCAAGGACGATACACTTTGCTTCTTCAAGAATATGCTCGGTCTCGGCGCCGAACACAAATCCCTTTGACACGACCTCAGGTCCGTATGCTACAGCCCCGGTCTCCTTGTCCAGGGCTATGGTCACGACAACCATGCCGTCTTCAGATAAAAGCCTGCGTTCCTTTAAGACAAGCCGGCCAACATCTCCAATCCCCTTTCCATCAACCAGCACACGACTTGTGGGGACGCTTCCCTCTATTTTACCC
This sequence comes from Deltaproteobacteria bacterium, assembly GCA_013151835.1. Lineage (GTDB taxonomy): Bacteria > Desulfobacterota > Desulfobacteria > Desulfobacterales > Desulfosalsimonadaceae > JAADHK01. The sequence continues at coordinate 94,062 of JAADHK010000097.1, read as the reverse complement.
CCGGTTTCATCAAAGATGATTACCTGCCCGTCTTGTGCAAGCAATATCCTTTCGGCCGGGATTTCATTTGCTTCGGCAAGCTTTGCATGGTGATAGAGATGCCGGTATTCACCATGAATCGGGATGAAATACTCCGGCTTGGTAAGGGCCATCATCATTTTCAATTCATCTTTAAAGGCGTGTCCGGACACGTGAATATCCGAAATTTTCTCATAAATAACCTCGGCACCTCTTCTGAAAAGGTTGTTTATGATCTTTGCTATCGCCTTTTCATTGCCGGGAATAAACTTGGATGAAAGTACGACCGTATCTCCTTTTTTAATCGGGATCTGCTTATGAAAACCGACCGACATTCGGGCCAGTGCGGACATGGGTTCGCCCTGGCTTCCGGTGGTGAGAATAACGACCTTGTCGTCATCAATGGCATCAAGCTCCTCAAGATCCGCCTCGATTCCCGGGGTAATATCCAGCAGTCCGAGCTCCCTTGCGATCATGACGCTCGTTTCAATGCTTCTTCCGTTAAAAATCACCCGCCTGCCCAGGCGGGCACAAATGGTAACAATCTTCTGCATACGGGATACATTTGATGCAAACAACGCCACAATCACCCGGCCGGCGCTGTTTGTTATAATCTCGTTTAATGTATCGTAAAGCCTGTGATCGGACATGGCTTTGCCATCTTTTTCGACATTGGTCGAATCGGACATCAATGCGAGAACGCCCCGAGCACCGCATCCGGCAAAGGCTTTAATGTCGGTCTCCATGCCGGGGATACTTGTTTTGGACAACTTGAAATCCCCGGTGTGGACCACCAGACCAACAGGAGTTTCAATCGCCAGGGCCACCCCATCCACCACGCTGTGATTGACGCGGATAAAGCCGAATGAAAAAGGGCCGATCGGAAGGACATCACCCGGCCTTACAGTTTTTAAGACGGACGTCGCAGCCAGATTATGCTGCTCGAGTTTATGCCTCACCATTCCCAGGGTAAAAGGGGTTCCATAAACCGGTATCCGTATGTTTTTCAACAGATACGGCAGGGCGCCGATATGGTCTTCATGAGCGTGTGTGAGGATAACAGCGGATATTTTAGTCTTGTTTTCAAGAAGATATGTCATGTCCGGGATTACGTAATCCACACCGAGCATGTAATCTTCGGGAAACATGAGCCCGGCATCGATGACAACGATAGTGTCTTCGTGTTCAAGGACCATCATGTTCAGCCCTATTTCTCCAAGCCCGCCCATGGCGATAATTTTTAGCATTTTTTGCGACATATTAGTTTAATGGAATTCCGGAAAATAATAACCGTGCAATCAATGTCATTAACTGCGCCATATTCGTAGGGGAGGGGTTTATCCCCTCCCGTTATAAGGCGCTATTTTGAGGGAGGGGATAAACCCCTCCCCTACATTGCCGCATCTTAGGGCAATGGCATTGACCGTGCAATCAAAACATTATTTCAAGACCCTCAAGCATGGCATCAACGGTTTCAATAATCCATTCACGCTGGGCCGGTGTGGCATAGGCCATGCAATCGCACCGGATACGATTTTTTGTTCTTACCAGAAACTCGCATACAAGGGAATCCGGGCAAAGATAAAGGGAAATGCACAAGGGATGGCACTGATCATGGGCGGCCTGCGTAGCGGTGTAAAGCCGGGGTTCCATGGGAAGCCAGTAAATATCGCCTAAATCCGGGGCCCCGAAATATTCGTCCAGCCGGTCTTTGAGGCGCTCATGGTCAGTTGGTCTAATTTCATCAATAACATATTGTTTCATAATATAAAATCTATCATATCACAGGAATTATGGCAACTGCAAAGATAAAACTTTTTGTTCAAATTCTATCAATTCCAGCTTGATATCGGCTCCGGCTGAAAAACCGCCGATACCTCCGTCTTTACGTATAACGCGATGGCATGGTATGAGAATAGGAAAAGGGTTTCGACTAAGCGCCGTTCCAACGAAGCGGGCAGCCCCCGGGACTTCGGCCATTTCAGCAAGCCGGCTGTATGTTGTTACGGTTCCAAAGGCAATCTGTGCCGCCGCATGTAACACCTTAATTTGAAGCGATGTAAGACCTTCAAATGAAAAGATATCCCAGGGTGGGCTCTTAGGGCGGCCGGCAAAAAAGGCATCCAGGTTTGACATAATGAGCTTTGCGGCAGGGTGGTCGAAAATATCGACTTCCGGGCCTGTATCCAAAGCCTCGATTAGGCGATCCTGATCCGCAAAAAGGTCAAACCTTTTCAGGGAAAAAGGATCTTTCCCAAAGACAACCGCTACCCTGCAAAGGGGCGTGGTTACGTAAAAATGTGAAACCTGAGAATCACGCATGGGCATCCAGAACAAAAAGATTGCCGTTTTTATTTAAAGATATCCAATAAAAAAAGCCCGGGCAGCGATAAAATCGCGGCCCGGGCTTTTCCGGTTCGAAAACAAGGTAACTTAAACTTCTTCGACAGTGATTGCGCCCGGTTCGCAAACCTCGATGCAGCTTTCGCATCCAACGCACTCCTCAGCATTTACTGCAACTGATTTGCCATCCTGGATTTCATAAACTTCCGTCGGACATACATCAGCACATTCCCCGCAGCCCTCGCATTTTTCGGTATCAACAATCGGGTTAAAAGCCATTTGGGTTCTCCTTTCATAGGCATGAATAAATTAATAATTAATAATAAAAACAAGGCAATCACATCTTTTTTACAGGAAATTTTTCAATATACCAAAACAGATGCCGAGTCAAGAAAGATATTTAATCAAAGGGGGTGTTTTTAACTGCACTGACGTCAGTACAGTTAAAAATATCTGAAAAAGCCCTTGGGAAATATGAATTGCATCATCTGTCTATTCGACTACCACGAAGCGCACCCCTGTCTGCGTCGCGAGGTTTTTTAACGGAAAAGATTTTGGACTAATCGCTAATCAGAGAAACAAGAGTAAGGCCAGCCGAATCCGTATCATTCAGCCCTTGACAGGGCATACCCGCGAGTTCATTGACAAAGGTAGTCGGCGGGCAGGCGTCAACAGCATAGACATCCATGTGATATCCATCCTCGGAGCCGGGGCCGCCGAAAGGCCCGGGTACGGCATCATGCAAATCAGCGGCATTATCGTGGACGGATGCAAGATTTACAAGTTTGGCGATCCAGTCCGGTTGGGCTTGGGCTCCGGATTCCAGGCCATCTACACTCTCCTGTACGTTTTCTAAGCGAAACAGAAGTGAAATCCCGGAAAACCGGTCAACCAAGCTTTCCATGACGGCAGGGCTGGAAGTCACATATAAACGCGGGATTTGTTTCTGCCGGCAAAGCAGACGAAAAAAGGATGAAAGCCGCATTTGGGTTGCAACCCCGCCTGAATCACCGGGAGGACTGGAATTGCTGAAAAAATTTGCCGTAGAAGTGTCCTCAAGGGGCTTTCCGGTCAATTCCGCAACAAGCGACCGGCCGGCAACATCAGCGACCTCGATTTCATGCAGGACTTCGTCTTCGCGGGTATCAAACCGGCGGGCAAGAGCAAGAAACAGACGTGCCATAAAGACAGGATCATTTGCGTCACTTTCACCGTTATCGCTTTTTTTTATCAGCGTACTTATATTCGCGGAAAATTCATTGTTGTAAAATTGCCCCTTTCCAAGCCTGCTGAGCATAGCCATACCGCCTTTGTGAAGATTGCCCCATTTCAGGTACTCTTTCGCAAGGGCTGCAACCCGACCGGAACCGTCAGCAACCGGATACACGTATTCGATATACGATGCTCCGGCCGAGTCAACGGCGTTACAGAAAGAATCTTCCTCGTTCTCGCGGCACAGGCAAAAAGGACCGAGTCTCCGGAAAACAGCGCAGGCGTTTTGCTCTCTAATACAGGTAAATGGAAAATACATCGGTTTCATTTGGCTAAATCCAGTATAGAACTTCTTCGTTCATGACAAATTCATTTAATTATTTAATAAAATAATTAAATGGCGAATATCAAATATGATGATCTCGTAAAAAGTCAGACACCCCGGTAAAGATGGCTAAGTAGAAAGTTTCATATACAAGGCGTAGTGGTGTCGCGAGCGAAAGCGGAGGCATACATATAGTATTCCGAGCATTTCGCGACCCGCTACAACGCAGTAGATGGGACTTTTTACGACGCCATCAAATATGGAATGTTGAATTACAAAGTATTACACAGCCTATAATTTTGTTCCGGCCCTGTGATCCTTAACCTCAACCCCCATTGCAACAAGCCTGTCCCGAATTTCATCCGCCTTCTTAAAATTCCCTGCGGCACGGGCAACATCCCTTTGTGCGTTCAATGCCTCTATTTCAGGCATTATCCGTGCCGGTATAAAATCAAAAACGCCCATAACCACGTCAATCTTTTCGATCGCCCGGATTATCTTCTTTGCATCATTCCGCCCGAGTCGCCCCTCAGCCATGAGGGAGTTGATCCTGTTAACAGAAATAAAGAGGGCTGAAAGGGCATGGGGCATATTCAGGTCATCATCCATGGCCGAAACAAATCCCTGGCGGATATCGTATTCCAGTTGATCGATCTCGGGGTACTCGGCATTGCCACTCAGATTCATAAGGGCCTGGATGCAGGAGTTTAAACGTTTTCGGGCGTTTTTTGCCTGGACGAGATGATCTTGTGAAAAACCGAGCGGTTTTCTGTAATGCCCGGAAACCAGCCAGTATCGGATATCTTTCGGGGAAAAACCGGACGCAATCAGCTCCTCGACGTCAGGAAGATCGGTTTCCCCGCCCGTCGCGGACACGGTTTCGCAATGGCACCAGAACCGGGCAAGCGGCCTGCCGGTCAATGACTTTACGATTGCCAGTTCATTTTCATGATGGGGAAAAACAAGCTGGCGGCTGCTTGTGTGGATATCAAACTCTTCCCCCAGGTATTTCATTGACATGGCTGCGCACTGGATATGCCAGGAGGGCCTTACGTTTCCCCATTCGGTCTGGACATAAACACCGCGTTTGAGTTCGGAAAGCCTTGCCCGTTTCAGAAGCGTGAAATCCCTTGGATTGTTCTTTTCATACTCGTCCAGGTCAACCGTGGCGCCCAGCCGTATCTTGTCCAGATCAACGCCGGAGAGCTTTCCGTATTCCGCGAAACCCGCAATATTAAAATAAAGAGATTTGAGCTTTTCATAGGCTATCCCCTTGGAATGGAGACGCTTGGCCAGATTCACCATGTCATCGATATGTTCGCTCACCAAAGGATAATGGTCGGCCGGACGGATATTCAAATCCTCAAGGTCTTTTTTGAAAATTTCTATATAGCGGGACGTAAAATCCTTAAGGCTCTCCCCGGCAGTCTCCGAGCCCTGAATGGTCTTGTCATCCATGTCTGTTATATTCATGACATGAGTAACTTTAAAATCCCTGTATGCCAGATACCGGCACAGAAGGTCCGAAAACATGTACCGGCGGTATTGTCCCACATCGAGGCGGCGGTCCGCAGTGGGGCCGCATGAATAAATGGAGACCGTTCCCGTCCTGATCGGCTCAAAAGGCTCCTTGGCCCTTGTCATGGTGTTAAACAGACGAATTTCAGCTTTTTGGCGTATGGAAAAAAGAGGCGTGCTCAAATACCTTTCACCCCCGTCCGGAAAGATGGTTACAATCGTTCCCTTGTCCATCTTTTCTGCCTGTCTTGCGGCAATAACCATTGCAGCGCCGCTGCTCATGCCAACAAAAAGGCCCTCTTGTACGGCAAGGCGGCGGGTCATCTCAAAGGCGTCCTCGTCGTCGATGTTAACCTTGCGATCGATAAGACTTTTATCGAAAATCTCGGGCCGGTATGCCTCCTTGAGATTCTTGAGCCCCTGAATCTTATGGCCGAGATACGGCTCAACCCCTATGATGGTGATATCCGAATCAAACTCTCTCAATCTTCGGGCAATGCCCATGAGTGTTCCTGTGGTTCCCATGGTGGAGATAAAACAGGTTATTTCTCCCCCGGTCTGGTCGATAATCTCATTGGCGGTGCCTGAATAATGCGATTTCCAATTGGCCGGGTTATTGAACTGGTCGGTCATGAAATAAGCATCCGGGTTTTCCCTGAACAGCCGGTAGGCCTCCTCTATGGCACCGTCGGTGCCCAGATGCCCAGGAGTAAGATGAATTTGCGCGCCCCTTGCCATCAATATCTTCCGTCGCTCCATGCTCGCGGCCTCGGACATCGTCAGCATCAGCCGAAAGCCCTTAACTGCGCATACCATGGCAAGCCCTATACCGGTATTTCCGCTGGTGGCCTCGATAACCGTTTTATCACGGGTAAGAAGCCCCGAAGCCTCACCGTCTTCTATCATGGCCAGGGCCGGACGATCCTTAACAGATCCTCCGGGATTCAGATATTCAAGCTTGGCGAGAATCCTGACCTTGGGGTTCGGATTCAATTGCTTGATTTCCACCAGGGGCGTGTTTCCGATTGCGTCTAATATGGTGTGTCTCATTTTCAATACCTTATAAATTAATCTTCAGTCCGCATCTCAACCAATGCCGCATCCCGCATGAATATTTCAAGCCTTTTGATGATCGCAATTTCTACATTTTCCGGGTTATCCGAGGCATCCACCACTGCAAATCGTTCCGGCTCTTTTTTTGCGAGATCAAGGTAACCTTCCCTGACCTTCCGGTGAAACGAAAGTGTTTCTTCTTCAAACCGGGATTCCGATGCATCACGACCTCCCGTGTCGATTTCACGCCACGCCCTGGATAACCCTGTTTCAGGCGGCAGATCAAGCAAAAAGGTGATATCCGGAAGAAGGCCCCCTGTCGCAGCCTTGTTTATGGTGTCGACCAGCCCGGGGTCAAGTTTCCGGGCAACCCCCTGGTAAACGAGAGTGGAATCAATGAACCGATCGCAGATAACCGTCTTTCCGTCCTCAATGGCCGGTCTGATAATCTCGTTTACATGCTGGGCCCGGTCAGCGGCATAAAGCAGGAGTTCGGCGGCAAAAGACAGATGTGCATTAGCAGGGTCCAACAATATCTCCCTGATTTTATGGCCTATTTTTGTTCCACCCGGCTCACGGGTCACGATGCACGGGCGCCCTTTTTCCTCAAGATATTCGCGCATACCTTTGATCCGGCTCGTCTTTCCAGCCCCTTCGATTCCCTCCAGCGTAATAAACATTTTTTTATTCAGCCTTTCCTCTGTAAAAATGACGCCCAAGCGGCCGGTGGTATTCAGTCCATGTCGAGTCAGGGTCCTGCGTGTCCATAAATGCCCTGATGCCGTTTATCTTTGAATCAATTTCATCAAGGTAATTCAAAAGAACCGCCTCAAGGATTTTGGGCGGTTCCGGAGAACCGAACTCCTTTGTGCCGTGATGGCTGATTATCATATGACGAAGCATGAGCGCTGTCTGTTTTGGGAAATCCGGCAATTGCGCAATTTTTTCCTCGATCATCCGCACCCCGATGACAATATGACTGATCAGTCGCCCCTCATCAGAATAATCAATCCGGGAATGGTAATCAAATTCATGGATTTTTCCAATATCGTGAAGCATGGCGCCGCACAATAGAAGGTCGCGGTTGATACCGCCGTAATGACCCGCCACACGGTCTGCCAAAAGCGTCAGGGAAAGGGAATGTTCAAGGAGTCCGCCAAGGTATGCATGATGCATCAGCTTTGCAGCGGGCGCAGCCTTAAACTTTTTCACAAAAGACTCGTCCGACCAGAACCGATCCATGAGTTCCCGCAGGTGTCCCGATGAGAGGCGGTCCGTCATGGCAGTAAGGCGTCCAAACATCTGATCGCAATCCCGCCGGGTTGATGGGAGAAAGTCGCCCATGTCGACATCCGATTCATCAACCGACTCCATGGCCGAGATAACCACCTGGAGTGAGCCCTTGTATTCGGCCGACCGGCCGGTAACACGCACCACCGTGCCGGTTTTGACCGCCCCCGCGATCACTTCCGCATCGTCCCAGGCCACGGCCCGGACCCTCCCTGTTTTGTCCGATAAAAAAGCGGTTAAATACGCACCGCCATCCCGTTTGTGGGCCAGGGTCTTTTCCGAAAGGATAAAGGTTCCGTCCACAGGATCACCCGGCTGCAACCCGGTGACAAAAATGTTTTTCATAAGATGGGCCCTCCGTATCGGCCGATTCTTAATTGACTTGACTTTTTATACGATTTCGGTTTCTTATATTGAAATTTTACATCTTCATCAAGGCATTATTTCCCGTGGCCACTTTTTTACCTCTAATATATTTGATTTACAGCCATATCCCGAAGGACATCGCCCACGACAATACAAACAGTTCGGCGATCCCGGTCATCAGGATCATGGCCTGCAAGGCAGCGGCAATATTCATCGCCTTCACATTGATTCTATGCGCATTTCCTTTGAGCCTCTTTGCACAGCCGGCAACTCGCATTGACGGCACGGGACAACCATGGCATGTTTCGGCCGACAACCTTGCTTACAGCAGACCGGAAGGAGTTTATACCGCATCCGGGCATGTAAAAATTACTAACGGAATACGGAAGTTATCTGCCGATACAATCCGTTTTAATGAAAAAAAAATGCGTGCTGTAGCAACGGGGAATGCCGTTTTTTTTACCGGCTCAGACACTATTTCCGGCAATCGGATGGACATCGACCTGGACTCGGGAACAGGCACAATTGAAAACGGTTCAATTTTCATTCAAAAAAGCCATTTTTATATCCAGGGCAATAAAATCAGAAAAACGGGCCGCACCACTTATATAATCAACAAGGCTTCGATCACGGCCTGTGACGGCCCGCATCCTGACTGGCATCTGACCGGAGAAAAAATTGATGTCACCATGGGGGGGTTCGGGACCATAAGGGACGCAAAGTTCTGGGTTGGGAAAATACCCGCGTTTTATCTTCCAACATTCCGTTTTCCGGTCTCACGCAAACGCCAGTCCGGATTTCTTCTGCCAAGGCTCGGGTATTCGAGCCGCATGGGGGCAAGGCTTCTTGTTCCATGGTTTGAGGCCATCAACAGGAGTTCCGATGCGACCCTTTATTTCGAGCACCTTCAGAAAAGGGGCGAAAAGGGCGGCATTGAATTTAGATACGAAGGCATAAAGGGGTCTAAGGCCATTCTTATGGGGGATGGATTTTCCGACCGCCATGTTGATGACGGAATAAATGGAAACAGCAGCAAATGGGGCTATACCGATGACACGGCCCTTCGGCCCAATTCCGGCAGGTACTGGTTCAGAATGAAGAACGACCGCAACTTTTCCGAAAAATTATCAACAAAGCTTGATCTGGATATTGTCAGCGACCAGGACTATCTCAAGGATTTTGGAGATGGAACCATTGGCTATAACAACACAAAATCGGTATTTGAAAGGCGTTTTGGAAGAGATATTGACGACAAAAACGACCCGGTACGGAGTAATTATTTTAATTTAAACCGCAGATGGACATCCTTTTCATTTAACGGCGATATTCTCTGGTATGATGACGTGATCAAACGACGCCTCTCAGACACGGATGATACATTACAGCGTATTCCGTCATTAACCTTTGACGCCGTAAAACAGCCTCTTTTCGATTCGCCGCTTTTCTACACCGTCGATTCCGGGTATTCATACCTTTATAAAAAGGACGGGGAAAAAGGGCACCGTGCCGATATCCATCCAAGAATATATCTACCCATCCATGCCGTACCCTGGATGACCATAGAGCCTTACGCCGGCATTTACCAGACCTCTTGGTATCTCGACACTGAAAATTCAAACAGGCCGAGTCAAAAGCGTTTCTACCACAGTGAAATTTATGACCTTGGCGGGGAAATTTCAAGCGAGCTTTCACGTGTATATTCGGGAAACAATGGGAATAAACTCAGGCACGTTATTATTCCCAGGCTCAACTATTCCTATACACCCGTCATTGAGGAAAAAAAATATCCGCAGTTTAATGATCAGGAATCCGCAGCGGGTCAAAACATTGTCTCTTTGTCTTTAACTCAATTTTTTATTTCAAGAAAACCGAATGAAAAAACAGGCGCTTTTCGCCAGGCTCCCGGTTACCGCCAGGTCTGCCGCTTTTTTATCGAACAACCCTATGATCTTTCCCTGCGCGCAGACCCGGCCCAGGCGCTTCTCCCTCTTTACGCGGAGCTTGACCTGACACCGTCTGATATGCTATTGGTTCACGCCGAGGTGACATGGGATCATTACAAAAACCGGCTCGATTCGGGAAACATATCGTTTCTACTGTCAAATTCCGACAACAGCTTGTTCCGGGTTGATTACCGATACACAAAGGATTTCAACAATTCGATATACACAAAACTCAGATTACCCGTATCTGCTGCATGGACATTATATGGAGACTATGAGACGAATATCTCCGATAACCTGAAGGTTCGGACTTCCGTCGGGGCGCGCTATGACGCCCAGTGCTGGGCGATCAATTTTTCATATATTGATGAACAGGATGATCGAAAATTTGCCGCAACCATTGATTTGACTGGTCTTGGAGGATTTTACGGAAATGATGCCGGGCAGCAATGACGGACTCACAGCAATTGAATCCGCTACCGGGACTACTTTATTGAACATCACCAATTATCCAAAAAAACCTCACATAACACCTTGACATATTAAAAATTTATAATATACTTTACACTATCATAAAAAAAGCGCCTTATACACGCATTATACGAACAGGAGGAAGCATGAATAAACTGGAAATGATTTCAGCCCTGAAAAAAGAAGCGGATATCTCAAAATTCGAAGCCGCTCAGATCGTACAGATTTTCTTTGACTCAATGGCGGACTCGCTTTCCGAGGGTGAGCGGATTGAGATTCGCGGTCTGTGCAGTTTCTTTGTTAAAAAATACAAGAGCTACACGGGCAGGAACCCTAAAACCGGCGAAAAAGTCCGGATCAATCCGAAAAAGCTTCCGTTTTTCAAATGCGGAAAAGAGCTCCGGGAACGGGTTAACAACTGAAAACCGTGATCGGGTTCGACTCGCTGATAGCACAGGAAAGACCTGTCCGCCAGTTAAAATCGGCCCTTGTCGGCAAAAGGCTCCCAAACGCTTTCCTTTTTTACGGTGACCCGGGAGTTGGTAAAAAGAGTGCGGCCCGTGCCGTTGCCATGGCATGCAATTGCAGTGAACTCGTTGCGAACCTCGGCCATGTTGCGAAAGGGACGCGCAAAGAGCCGCTTTTTTGTCAGCCATGCGGTGAATGCAGGTCATGCAAAAAAATTATATCGGGCAGCCATCCTGACATCTATTTAGTCGAGCCGTCGGGGAATCATATCCGCATAGACCAGATAAGGTCTCTTTGCGCACGTATTGCGTTAAAACCGAATGAGGCGCTGGTGCGCGTGGTTTTATCGCGTTTGCGGATTGCATGAACGCGCAGTCCGCAAACGCGATCCTTAAAATACTGGAAGAGCCTCCTGACAACACCCTCTTTATCCTGACGGCTCAAAACCGGGGAAGCCTGCTCCCCACAATCGTCTCCCGATGCCGACCGGTCCGGTTCAACCCCATACCTCAACCACGTCTCAAATCTTTTCTGGTATCCCGTCATGATATGGATTCTAAAAAAGCCGGTATTGTTGCCACATTGGCCTGCGGCAGTATAACCAGGGCTCTTTCTATCAAGGACGAAGACTGGGGCGCATACCGGGGCTGGATCATCGACGCCCTGGATGGACGGGATAAATTGCTACCGGCACATCGCGCACTTTTCACCACGGAGCTTGCCGCAAAAAAACATGAGGTTAAATATGCGCTTGCAATTATGAAAACATGGTACAGGGATATTGCTGTTTTCGAGCATAATCCCGAAGCACTGGCCAACGCCGACCTGGAAAAGCGTGTACAAAAAGCATCCGTGTGGTATGATAAAAAAACACTTATTAAAAATATTGAAGCAATAGAGGATGCCGAGAGGTCTATTTTAGCAAACGCGAACCTGCGGCTTACGTTAGACGCACTTGCCATTAAACTTTCGGCATGATGTGGCAACAAATTAAGGTAAAGACGAAAACATGATAAATTTAGTCGGAGTCCGGTTTAAACCCGCCGGGAAAATATATGATTTTAACGGAGGCGCCTATGTTCTGGCCACAGGCGATCACGTGATCGTTGAAACCGAACATGGTCTCTCTTTCGGTACCGTTTCCGCGCCCCCTTCCAGGGTTGCAAAATCCGACATTGACAAACCGTTAAAAAAGGTTTACCGCCCGGCTACGGTAGATGACGTGCACAAAGTGCACCTGAATACCGGTCTCGAACAGCAGGCACATTCCCATTGCAGACAATGTATAACAACACTCGATCTTAAAATGAACCTGTTTTCAGTGGAAAGCAATTTTGACGGGAGCAAGCTGACTTTTTTCTTTACAGCCGACGGCCGTGTGGATTTCAGGAATCTTGTGAAAATGCTGGCGAAACGTTTTAAAACCAAAATCGAAATGCGCCAGGTCGGGATCAGGAACCAGGCAAAAATGTGCGGCGGCATCGGACGTTGCGGCCGGGAACTCTGCTGCTCGTCATTCATGGCCCGTTTCGACCCCGTCACGATAAAGATGGCGAAAAAGCAGCGTCTCTCTTTAAATCCCACGAAAATATCAGGGGCCTGCGGCCGGCTCATGTGCTGTCTTTCATTTGAATATCGGCATTATGACGCCGACAAGAGCCCGTGCGCAAAGAATTGCCAGAAAAAGAATTCCCGGCCCCCCGCTAATTTACCCGCAAACTCAAAAAAACAGCACGGACGTCAAATCCAAAAAAATAAAACCCGATAGACAAATCTTTACGAAGCCGACAAACAAATAAGGATCTATGGAACAGATATGAAATTCTACGTTACAACCCCCATTTACTATGTCAACGCAAAACCTCACCTGGGTCATACATATACGACCATAGCCGCCGATGTCGGCCGTAGGTTTCATGATATGAAGGGAGAAGAGACATTTTTTCTCACCGGGACGGACGAACACGGAGACAAGATTGTAAAGGCGGCCGCAAAGAACAATGAAAGCCCTAAAACCTATGCCGACCGGATCAGCGACCTGTTTCGGAAAATCTGGCCCGAGTTGAATGTTTCTTTCGATCGGTTTATCCGCACGACCGATCCCGATCACATTGCGGTTGTGAAGCATATTCTGACAAAGATATTTGATTCCGGGGATATCTATTTCAGCGAATATGAGGGCCTTTATTGCTATGATTGCGAACGCTTCTATAACACGCGTGAACTCATTGACGGCAAATGCCCGGATCACCAGACCAAACCTGCCATTATCCGGGAATCGAACTATTTTTTCTCCATGGGTAAATACCAGGACTGGCTCATTGATCACATAAAAAAGAATCCGGATTTTATCCGGCCTGAACGGTACAGGAACGAAGTGCTGGGTTTTTTGCGGGAACCCCTTGAAGACTTATGCATCTCAAGGCCCAAAACCAGGCTCACATGGGGGATTACGCTTCCGTTTGACAAAAACTACGTCACATATGTCTGGTTTGATGCGCTTATCAACTATATCTCGGCCATTGGATTCCCTGACGGAAAGGAATTTAAAAAATTTTGGCCTTATGCCAACCATGTTATAGCTAAAGATATTTTAAAGCCCCACGGCATTTACTGGCCGATTATTTTGAAAGCTGCCGGTATCGATATTTTCCGCCATTTGCACGTTCATGGTTACTGGAACATAGATGAAAGCAAGATGTCAAAAAGCATTGGTAACGTCGTAGATCCCATCTACTTAAAAGAGACTTACGGGACCGATGCCATAAGATATTTCCTTATGCGGGAAATGAGCTTCGGGCTGGATTCTAATTTCTCGGAAAATGCCATTATAACAAGAATTAATGCAGATCTTGCAAATGATCTCGGAAATCTTTTTTCAAGAACTCTGGGGATGTTTCACAAGTACTTTAAGGGGGTTGTTCCTAAACGGGAAGCTCCCGACAAGCCCGGGTTCGAACTCGACCTCAAATCAGCGGCCATAACCACGATAGAAAATTTTTGCCTGTCCATGGAACATTTTGAATTCCACAAAGCATTATCGACCGTATGGGAATTTATTTCCGTCATGAACAAGTATATTGACACGACAGCGCCCTGGGAGCTTGCCAGGCGTAAATCCGGACAAAAAGAGCTTACAGTGGTTATCCGGGACCTGCTCGAGGGCTTGCGCGTTGTATCCGGTCTCATATATGCCGTAATGCCTGAAACCGCATCTACCATGCAGACCCACCTGGGCCTCGACCGGAAACGGCCGTTTTTCCTGCTTGAAGAAATATCCAAATGGGATGTCTTGTCCGCAGGCAGTGTTTTACCCAAGTCCACAGCTCTTTTCCCACGGATTGATGTCGACCGTATTGAGACCGGAAATGAAACGTCAGGCGATTCACCATTGCCGGATATCAAGCCGCAGATAGAAATAAACGATCTTTTAAAAATTGATTTGCGTGCGGTTAAGGTCCTTGACGCCGAAAAGATAAAAAAATCCGACAAACTGCTTAAACTCACCGTTGCACTGGGAGACTCAACACGGACCATTGTGGCCGGCATCGCAAAGACTTATGCGCCATCGGATTTAATCGGCAAAACGGTTATCATTGTAGCCAACTTAAAACCCGTAAAACTAATGGGTGTGTTGTCGGAAGGAATGGTTCTTGCGGCCGTTGAAGATGACGGTTGTGCCGTTGCAATAACCGACCGGGCGGTCGCGCCCGGCACTCCGCTACGATAATTCACAGGGAATCCATAAATGACCGCCCCGCCTTCCATATCAATCAATGATCATGAAAAAATCGCAGAGGAGTTGAAATTAAAGGACTTTGCCATTGCGTCCTCCATCTATGCCATTGGTATTGCGAACTTAAACGGAACAATAACATATGTTAACGATGCGGCCATGAGGATGTGGGGAACTGTTGACCCCAAGGAAATGATCGGAGAAAACCTCCTGGATTTCGCCCGATCAAAGGAAGATGCCGATTCAATCCTTGCTGCGGTCATAAACTCGGGAAAATGGGAAGGAGAAGTCGCCGGCTTTCGCAAGGACGGCACATCCATTATAGCACTTCTTTCAGCCAACCTGGTCTATAACAACAAAAACGAACCGGTCTGCGTCATGACCTCGCTTATCGATATTACCGACCGGAAAAAAACAGAAGAAGACCTGAGACTGAAGGATTTTGCCATTGCTTCCTCGGTTTACGCCATCGGAATCGCCGACCTTGACGCGAAAATCACGTATGTCAACAAGGCGGCCATTGAGCTGTGGGGGGCGCAAAACGAATCCGAGCTCATTGGTAAAAACGCCTTGGAAATCGCTGTTTCCGAATCACAGGCCCGTGAGGTGCTTTGCGCCATAATCGAAAACGGGAAATGGGAAGGTGAAATAATAGGCCGCAGAAAGGACGGGAGACCCATTACCACAATCCTTTCCGCCAATCTGGTATACGATGACGACAATGTGCCTGTCTGTATCATGGCGTCCCTTCTCGACATCAGCGACCGGAAAAAGATGGAGCAGGAATTGCGGATAAAGGATTTTGCCGTTTCTTCTTCCATCAACGCCATGGTCATCGGCGACCTTGCAGGCAATATCACCTATGTTAATGATGCCTTTTTATATCTCTGGGGGGATGATAACAAAAACGACCTGATCGGCAAGCCTGCGACAAGCTTTGCCCGGGATCAGGCCCTTGCCGCAACCGTCCTTTCCGGCATTATAGAAAAAGGAAAATGGTCCGGAGAAATCGAGGGTGTAAGAAAAGACGGCCGGATACTTACCGTCCAGCTCTCGGCCAACCTGGTCACAAACGGCCAGGGTGAGCCAATCTGCCTTTTGGCGTCTTTTGTCGATATCACCGACAGAAAAACAGCCGAAATTAAACTTGCAAAAGCAAACCATGAGCTTGAAGACCGGGTTGCCGAGAGAACACAAGACCTTGTGGCTGCCAACGAACAGCTTGTGGCGGAAATCGAGGAACGAAAAGAGGTCGAATCCTCTCTTAGAATAAAAGAAGAAGAGCTTAAGATAAAAACCGAAAACCTTCAGGAGACCAACACGGCATTGAAAATTCTTTTACGACAGAGAGAGGAAGACCGCAAGGAAATGGAGGAAAAAGTTCTGGCAAATGTCAAGGGCCTGGTCATACCCTACCTTGAGAAACTGAAAAGCATCTGCGGCAATAAGACCCAGGCCACCTATATTAATATTATGGAAACCAACCTGCATGAAATCATTTCTCCATATTTAAAAAAACTCTCAGCCCATTACAATAACTTTACACCCCTGCAGATACAGGTCGCCGATCTCGTCAAGGCCGGCAAATCAACAAAGGAAATATCAGAAGTTTTAAATATTTCAGACCGTGCCGTCGAATTCCATAGAAACAACATAAGGGCTAAACTCGGCATCAAGAATAGAAAGGTTAACCTGCAGACCTATCTTCTTTCACTGGCATAAAATATATTGAAACATATTAAACGACAGACACTTTATGATCCCATGGCTCCACGATGGCGAAGGTACCAGTCCGCGCTCCGCTACCAGGCGGACAAACGAAAATCCATTTCCCGTATCCCCATCTACGTCTTGCTGTTTTTCCTCGTTCTCCTGTGTGTAAAAGGCGTGTTTACACTTCTTGACATTTCACTTGACTTTAAAAATAACCGCAACAAGGTCGTAAGCCTGCAGGTGGAGGGGATCGACCGCCATGTTTTGAGACAGGTGCTTGATCCGGACCTTTTTTTCAATCTGAAAAAAAATACTGTTTTTTTTCAGACAGGCGCTCAACGGGTCGAGGCGGTAACGAGCATCATACCTTATCTGCAACAGACAATCATCGATTCCCTTGACCGGGACAATTCACAGGATATCGGGTTTGTTGCAATGGACCCCGACACAGGTCGGATTCTCGCCATGGCCGGTTATAACCGGGATAATCCAAAAACAAACACCTGCGTTATGGCTGATTTCCCGGCGGCCAGTTTATTTAAAATCATAACCTCTGCGGCGGCGGTTGAAACCTGTGGTCTTTCACCGGATTCACGCCTTTGTTTTAATGGTCGCAAACACACCCTTTACAAGTCCCAACTCACGGACAAGAAAAACCGGTACACAAACTGGACTACCTTAAGAGACGCATTCGCGGATTCCATCAACCCCGTTTTCGGTAAGTTAGGAAAAAACCGGCTTAAAAAAGATACAATTGAGCGCTATGCCATGCTGTTCGGATTTGGCAATGAAATTGATGCCGATATCCCGGTCGAACCCAGCGTGTTTTCTATAAACGACGACCCTTACAACTGGGCGGAAGTGGCCAGCGGGTTCAACAAAAGCACCCGCATTTCTCCGCTTCACGGCGCTATGATCGCATCCGTCATTGCCGGAAACGGAATACGCGTAACCCCGTCGATAATCGATATGGTCAAGGATGGAAACCGCGTGGTTTACAGGCGCCCGCCTCCTGAAAAAAAACATGTTATATCTGCTTCAACAGCGTTTTCACTGAAAAAACTCATGCACGCAACCATAACCGAGGGGACCGCGAAAAAGGCATTTAAGGGATACCGGTCAGATCCCGTCCTTTCACATCTTGAAATATACGGCAAAACAGGTTCCATTAACAACAATCCCGAGCAAATCCGGTTTGACTGGTTCGTCGGGTTTGCGACGAACAAAAAAAACGGAAAAAAACTTGCTGCGGGAGTAATTGTGGCCCATAAAAAATATATCGGCACCCGGGCTACGGAATATTTCAAAAAAGTCGCTAAGGCATATTTTTCAAAAAGCCTATAATAAAAATCAGGATAACGCATGTACCGACAATTGATCGATATTATCCGCACACATTCAGGCAGACTTACCGCCTTATTACTGATGCCGGTGTTTTTCGGAAAAGAACCATCGCATGTCTGCGAATCCGGCATCGTCTTTTTCCCTTACATGTACAGGCTGTCATGCGGACTAACCGGCTTTATTGCATTTACCGACCCTGTTGATTCACTGCCGGCGCGACCCGATATTGAAGAAATTGAATCGCTTTGCGACGAACTTGAAATCGCCGGCATTTCGTCTTCCACAGCCCCGGCAAAACCGGATTTAAGCATCAATAACGTGCATAAAGACAGGTGCTCCCGGCTGATGGGAACGATTACTGCATGCAAGAGCCGGTCATTGTTTTATTCCATATTTGCTGATGCCGGGCTTCAGGACAGAGTTAAACGGATTGCTGATCGCCTCGGATTGATAATCGAAAAGGCCGAAGCAAGGATCGCCGATGATGCCGGTCGCCTCAGCCCGACCGAAATAAAAAAGCTGTCCGGAAGAATAGAAACCGCAAAAGATGCGAAATGGGGTCTTGAATCCGAACTATTGAAAAACATGGCTAAAATAAACGGTCTCCTGGATAAGGAAACTGCTTTCGATGAAAAGACCGTGTTTATCCTAAGACAGGTCAATTCGGTGTTAAACAGCATTGACCGCATAGAGGTAAGGGGAAGGGATTCCGCCGGAATTTCACTTTTTTTTCACCTTGACCAGGACGTCGGCGCGCACTTTTCATCCATGCTTGAAAAACATCTTTCTTCTGCGGAACTGGACGCACGCTTAAACAAGACATTGCTTTTAAACCGCGGAATATCGATTACAAATCATTTGATTGACAAAAACAGGCATATTACCTCGGTGGCCCTTGTCTACAAAACAGCAAATGAGATCGGGCGTCTGGGAGAAAACATTGAAAACATACGCGAGCAGATCCGGTCCGACCCTGCCTTTCAGGCGATCATTACCCTGCCCTGCATTCATTTCTCAACCATTGCCCACACAAGATGGGCGTCAGTAGGAGAAATTTCAGAGGCCAATTGTCACCCTGTTGATAACCTTACGCCTTCTTCATCGGACACTGCCGGCATTATCCATGTCTGCCTGAACGGCGATATCGATAATTTTCAATCCCTGAAAGCGGCCCATGAAGAGACGGGAATACATTTTGACGATTCCATAACCTGTGACACGAAAATAATTCCAGTACATATCCAGTCTTATTTGAATCAAAACTTTGATATCATAGAATCATTTCGCCGTGCCGTTAATGATTTTGAAGGTTCCCACGCCATATCCATGCAGACCGATCTGGCGCCGGGCAAAATCTTTCTGGCCTTAAAAGGGAGCGGGCAGTCCATTTTTATCGGAACAGGGCCGAACGGATATATGCCGGCATCGGAAGTCTACGGTTTTGTTGAAGAAGCGCAGTCATTTATAAAGATGGAAGGCCAATGCCCGAAAACCGGTAAAAACAATGAGTACCAGGGGCAGATTTGCATTCTGGAACCGGCCGACAAACCCGGTATGAATGGAATAACGGCCATGTCTTATGATGGCTCGAAAATCCATATTTCAGACAATGACATTAAAAAAACCCTGATTACCACCCGTGATATAGACAGGCATGAGTTTCCACATTTCTTCTTAAAGGAAATTTCGGAATCTCCTGAATCCGTGAAAAAGACAATCGAGGGCCGGTGGCGGGTTGTGAATCAGGAAAACCCCCAATATGAAATCGCCCTTGATGCCGCAACCGTTCCCAGGCGCCTCGAATCGGCCTTTAAAAACGAAAAAATAAAAAGAATATTCTTTATCGGCCAGGGAACCGCCGGGATTGCGGCCGCAGCCTGCGCTAATATAATGCTATACTACCTCGACAACCCCTGTCTTGACATCAGGGCCATGAAATCATCCGAGTTAAGCGGGATGGTCACGGAAAAAGACAGCAGCAGGAGCATGGAAGATACGCTTATCGTCCCAATAAGCCAGTCGGGGACCACCACGGATACCAACAAAACCGTTGAAATCATGAAAGAACTGGGAGCCTGGTCCATAGCCATCGTCAACAGGCGGGACTCGGAACTGACCTTTAAAACCGATGGGGTCCTTTATACCAGCAGCGGCAGGGACATTGAAATGTCCGTGGCATCCACAAAGGCCTTTTATTCGCAGATCATCGCCGGTACAATTCTGGGCCTCTATTTTGCCGGGATTTCCGGACGAAGGCCCATAGGATTCATTTCAAACGAGATTGTTGAACTCCTTAAAATACCGTCTTGCATGAAGAGGGTCCTTGCCATGTCGGACAAGATAGCCGCGTCCGCCAACAGACTTGCATTAAAGCGGGAACACTGGGCAACCGTTGGAAGCGGGCCGAACCGTGCGGCGGCGGATGAGATAAGGATCAAGCTTTCCGAACTCTGCTACAAGACCATTTCATCGGATTACGTGGAGGATAAAAAGCACATCGACCTTTCCTCGGAGCCCCTGATTATAGTATGCGCGGCCGGCACCCGCCAAAACGTCCTGGGCGATATTGTAAAGGATACGGCCATATTTCAATCGCACAAGGCCATAACCCTGGTAATAGCTGATGAAAACGACGATCGATTCGAACCATATGCCGATGACATATTTTACGTCCCGCACCTGCCGGAGCATTTCGCCCCGTTGATCAACACCCTGGCCGGCCATTTGTGGGGGTATTTCGCGGCGTTGGCAATAAATAAGGGGTCAATATTCCTGGACGGGTTCCGCAGGCAATTGTCTGAGACCATTGAAGGCTTTGCGGCAAAAGAACTGGATATTTATGAGATTGCCCTTGAAAAGGGGTTTCGGGAAAAAATAGCCCGGTTTTACACGATATTCCGCAGGCAACAGTCTGCAAACAAGCTTCCGTCGATAATCGGGATTAAAAGCGTCACGGATCTCATACTTTTACTCAAATATCTTTCCGGCCGACTCCCGGTGGCGGATTTTGAACTTGATTTCGGTGTCAGGGGCACGGCGAAAAACATGATTGCCGAGTTGTTTACAACCCTCTCAAACGCCATCAATACCATGGCCCGGCCCGTTGATGCCATCAAGCACCAGGCCAAGACCGTTACAGTGGGCACTAGCAGGATTGAAGAAAAAATCGAGGGCCTGATTTTTAATACGATTAAAACCAGCGGGTTCTCCACGGACAGGCTCACCATGGCAAATGTGTTGGTCATCAGGAATATCCAGAGAATCATCTCTTCCATAAACGGCCTCACCCTTTACCGGGTCTCCGGAATCAACCTTTTGGGAGAACCCACAGATACGGCCACCATAAAGGTGATGAAAAAAGAGGGCTCTTCTGCGGCCATTGCTTCCAGGAGTGAAACCGAACAGGCGCTTAAGGGAACCAAACGAATAATCGTAAGAGAGGGTAACGTCTATATCGGCAAGGGACGAAAGGATAAACGAAGCATACTGGTGATCCCGATTATGAGGGATGATCCCGAGAGGCCCAACACGATTGAATACTTGATCCTTTTAGAAATTTCGTTTAAAAAAGACTTGCCAATTCAAGACAGAGTCAAGGCTCTGGGCGGAAAACACGAACGAATAAAAAACCTTGTCCAGGAAAGTAACATTATCTGGAAGAATGAATTCTTAGACCTTGTGGCCACGGAAGACCTGTTCGGGGTCTCGGCCGAAAAAATTGCTGAAATCATACTTTCCATGGCAACCGAGGAAGGAAAGCCTGCCTTGGCTGAGTAAAATGAATGCCCGCCATGGCATGATTCAGGTTTAAAGCGAGGTAGACGAAAAGAGCGCTTTTTTAGTCTATCTTCCCATAAAAACGAATTATAAACATTAAAAAAATATGGAGAAAATTATGAAAGTACTGGTAAGTGACAAGCTTGGTGAAATCGGAATTCAGATGTTTGAAGCTGAAGACGGCATAACGGTTGACGTTAAAACGGGCCTTTCGCCCGAGGAACTGAAGCAGATCATAGGGGAGTATGATGCCCTGGTAATAAGGAGCGCAACCAAGGTCACGGCTGATCTCCTTTCCGCCGCAACAAAATTAAAAGTTGTGGGCAGAGCCGGAATCGGCCTCGATAACGTAGATATTCCCGCAGCAACGAAAAAGGGCATTGTTGTGATGAATACCCCCGGCGGAAACGTGGTAACCACCGCCGAACATGCCATTTCCATGATGCTCTCCTTGACCCGGAATATCCCCCAGGGCACGGCTACGCTCAAGGCCGGCCAATGGGATAAAAAGAAACTTCAGGGCAGGGAAATCATGAATAAAACCCTGGGTCTCATAGGATTCGGGAAGATCGGCTCGGTTGTCGCGGATCGTGCCCGCGGCCTGAAAATGAGGGTGATTATCTACGATCCGGTTGTTCAGGCTAAAGTAATTGAAAAGCAGGGATTTGAATCCGTCTCCCTTGACACTCTTTATGCGGAATCCGATTATATAACAATCCATGTCCCCAAAAATCCAAAGACAATCGGAATGATTGACAAAGCCGCGTTCGACAAAATGAAAAACGGCGTAATGCTCGTCAATTGCGCACGGGGCGGCATTGTGGATGAAGCCGCTCTATATGACGCCATGATATCCGGCAAGGTTGCGGGGGCCGCCCTGGACGTTTTTTCAACGGAACCGCCCCCTGCCGACCATCCTCTGCTGACCCTCGACAGATTGATTGCAACCCCGCATCTCGGTGCGTCCACCCTGGAGGCTCAAACCAACGTGGCCGATGACGTGGCGCGGCAGATCATAGAATATTTAAAAAATAACAATATCATAAATGCCGTAAACGTACCTGCCATATCCGGCAAGCTGCTTGAAAAACTGAAGCCGTTTATTCATTTGGCCGACCGCATGGGCTGTGCGCAGGCCCAGTTCTCCAGCGGAAAAATCAAGGAAATACAGATTGAATACATGGGCGATTTCATGGACCTCGACCTGAAACCGGTCACCACGGCCTTTGTGAAGGGGCTCATGGACATTCTCGTGGGGGATGGAATAAATTCCGTCAACGCGCCTGTTCTTGCAAAGGAAATGGGTATCACGATATCCGAATCCACATCCTCCGAATCCCTGGAATTTCTGAACCTGATCCGGTCAAGAATCGTAACGACCGAAAAAGAAGTCACCATTGCCGGGACGGTATTCGGCAAATCAGACGTGCGTATCGTTAAAATTGATGGCTTCAGGATCGAAATCATCCCTGAAGGCCATCTCGCGCTGATTCACAATCTCGATGAGCCCGGCGCCATAGGGAGCGTCGGAACCAGCCTGGGCGATCACAAAATCAATATTGCCCAGATGCAGGTGGGCATGGAGACGGGAGGAGAACACAACGCCATCCTGATCCGCACGGACGAGCCGATTCCCAATGATGTTGTTGACGAGATTCTGGGTCTTGAAAAGATAAAAAGCATCAAGGTATTTGAATTATAAAGGATGAGCATATGGATGAACAATGCACTTCGGACACTTGTGTTCTGGATGAATTGCTGTCCCTGCTGAAACTCGAAAAAATCGAGGAAAATATTTTCAGAGGAAAAAGCCAGGACCTGGGTTTTGGAAACATCTTCGGGGGACAGGTTCTGGGTCAGGCGCTATCTGCGGCATCTCAGACGGTTTTAAAAGAGCGAAGCGCTCACTCCATACACGCCTATTTCCTCAGGCCGGGTGACCCGGCACGGCCCATCGTATACACCGTGGACTGTATCCGGGACGGGAAAAGCTTCACCACCCGCCGGGTGGTTGCCGTCCAGAAAGGGCGGGCCATATTTTCCATGTCCGCTTCTTTTCAAAGGGAAGAATCCGGATTCGAGCATCAGGACCCGGCCCCGGATGTCCCTGGCCCGGAGGGGATAGCCTCGGAACTTGAAATGGCCCAAAAGATTAAAGACAGGATTCCTTCTTCAATCAGAAACCAGATACTTTGCACAAAGCCTATTGAAATCAGGCCCGTAAACCCAATGAACCCCTTTGCACCTGAAAAAAAGGAGCCCGTAAGGTACTCCTGGTTCAAGGCAATCCGCAAGATTCCGGACGATATCTCCGTGCACAGGTACATGCTCGCTTACGCTTCCGACTTCGGCCTGGTGTCCACATCCCTTTTTCCCCATGCAAAAACATTCTGGGACCCGGAAATGCAGGTGGCAAGCCTCGACCATGCCATGTGGTTTCATCGTGATTTCAGGATGGATGACTGGCTGCTCTATGCGGTCAGGAGCACCAATGCCTCCAAGGCCCGCGGTCTTAATATCGGCAGCATTTTTAACAAAGACGGCAAGCTGGTAGCATCAACGGCCCAGGAAGGGCTTATTCGTTTTCGACCGGCCGGGGCATAGCTGTGCTGAAAGGCTATGAACATTGAACATCGAATTTTGAATAAGGCATTCTGTCTATTTTATAAGCTATAAACCGGCAGAGCGAAGCGATCCCATCATTCGATGTTCAACTTTCAATGTTGATGATCTCGTAAAAAGTCAGGCAACCCGTTAAAGATGGCTAAGTAGAAAGTTCCATATACAAGGCGTAGTGGTGTCGCGAAAGCGTCGCGAAAGCGGAGGCATACATATAGTATTCCGAGCATTTCGCGACCCGCTACAACGCAGTAGATGGGACTTTTTACGACGCCATCAATGTTGGACGTTGGCATATATCTATTCCCGCCGAAACGATAGATATTTGCGGGTCGCACGGGCAGAGCCAGTGGTTTAATTAACTTCTATCAGGTAAACGCCGCGAGGTTGAAAAAGTTTAAGGTATCCTTGGTGGCCTGGATATAGGCATTCCGGTCATGTTGCATCATGGGCCGAAAAAAGTTTTCTCCTGAAATAAAATTATGGATGGCGTTCATGATGAAAAGGACCTTCATTTTCGCTTCCGTGGACACATTTCGCCGGTCTTCGGCAAGGCCCATTGAATAGGCGATATCCGAAAGATACTCCGGGACCCTTACATCCAGTTCCTTGCCGTGACGGGTTTTCATGAAATACCTGAACAATGTAAGGTTTGAAATTTCAGGGTGCTCAAATAAATAGTCGACCATATCCTCGATGGCGATCTCGAGGCGCTCGGAAAGCGGACGACCCTTTATCTTCTTTTCCACCTCCTCAAGCTTTTTGCCCATCCCGTCATTGATGTCCCGGATTACCGCCTCATAGAGGTCCCCCTTCTCACCCCAATGATAATAAAGGGTGGAGATATCGATCCCCACGGCTTTTGCGATCATGCGCGTGGTGGTGCCGTGAAATCCGTATTCCCCGAATATCCTCCTTGCGGCATCCAGAATTTTAGCCTTCATTGAGTCGGGGTTCTGCTTTGCCTTTTCAAGCGATGTTGCCATATTAAAAGCGCCTTCCTCTCTGCCTTTGTTAGGGATCAGATGATGCCGTCTTTTCCAAGCTGTTCTATCTGCGTGTCATTGTATTCAAGCTCCGCAAGTATTGAGCGGGTGTTTTCCCCAAAACCCGGGGGAGGCTTGCGGACGCTTCCAGGGGTATCCGACAAATTTACCGGCACTCCGGGGACGAAAAACTTTGATCCGCTATCATCCGTAAATTCGCAAATCATATCCCGGTCTTTAAAAAGAGGATCTTTTATGATCTCCGATAAATTTCTCACAGGAGCCCAGCAGATATCCATATTGCCGAGTTCCTCTTCCCATTGGGCAAGGCTTTTTTGTAAAAAAACCTTTTTTAAAAAGCCCTTGATCTCTTCGCGACGCATGTCGTCATACTGAAGGTCCGTATATTCCGGTACCCCAAGATGGGCACACAAAATTTTCCAGAACCTGGATTCAACCGCGCCAATGGAAAGATAGCGGCCGTCTGCGGTTTCATAGGTGTTGTAGCAGGCGTACCGGTGGGAAAGAAAGGAATCGGCTCGTTGAACCGGGCTTCCCGTGAGTTGAAAAAAATTAAAGGCCATGGACAACAGGCTCATTGAGCCGTCCGTCATGGAAATGTCGATATACTGACCCCTGCCGGTCTTTTCCCGATTCAAGAGGGCCATGAGAATACCAGCCACCGCATTCATGCCTCCGGACGCCATGTCCGCAATCTGCACACCCGGGATGGAGGGTGGACGCCCAGCCTCCCCGATGAGGTCCAGCACCCCTGCCCGGCTCAGGTAATTCACGTCATGGCCCGCCACATCGCGATACGGCCCGGTCTGCCCGTAACCGGTGATGGAGCAATATACGATCTTCGGATTCAGCTCTGATACGCTTTTATAGTCAACGCCAAGCCGACTGGTGACCCCGGGCCTGAACCCTTCCAGTACAACATCAGCGGACCTTGCCAATTTAAAAAAAATCGCCCTGCCCTGATCCGATTTCAGGTTTAAGGTCATATGTTCCTTGTTACGATATACGGTATTGTTTTTCAGGAATTCGGCTGAAAAGCGGCGGTCTTCAATGCAGATAACCCTTGCACCGTGATCGGCGAGTATCATGGATGCATAAGGTCCGGGGAGCAGCCTTGAAAGGTCCAGCACGGTGAGGCCGGTTAATGCGCCCGTATTTTCCATTGCGGTTCTCCAAAAAAAGTTAATTCCATCATTTGATTCCATCATTTGATTGAATCAACTTACCCGCAGTTTTTCTTAAAGTCAAGCCGGATATGCAAACCCGGATAGTAAAAACGGTTGGCGGTGGGTGATCTTTTGCGTCGGCTGAAGATAAGGACTTCCGTATCGACAACCATTTAGAATCTTCCTTTTCTCAATCCCCGGACATATGCGTCGACGTTTTGGAGCATCGGGTTATCTTTCCAGATGCAAAACAATACAATTGATAGAGCATATCGAGGGCATCAGAGGCCAATAGTCATCCTTGCCCGAAATGCTGGAAAATAATGAAAGCAACCCGCCCTGATTTTCGTAATTTTTGTTAGCATGCAAGACGTCTTGCATGCTCGACCTCCTTTCCTCCTTTCCTGTAACAACCGGCATCAATTTTATACATTCCACTTCTTCCCGTTGGAAATAGAGCTGCGTGCCAACCAAACAATCTATCTTCATCAAGAGATTTTTGATAATTTTGGGTCGCATCAAGCATCATTTCAACAACACCTTCTCCATCTCTGCCAGGATGTCCCCAAACTTTACAATTAATATCCCGAGGATCAAAATGTGATAAGTATTCCCATTGATCAAGGCATGCCGTATCGGTGACGCAGTTTTCGACCCGTGATTCAAAGAATATTTATCCCTATAATTACTGCTCCCGAATTCCGCTTGCCGATAACCGTAAACCGTCTTCATTTAACCCCCAGCTTCCAGTTCCACATCCCGGGTCGTTTTTTCATGGATATTCCCCTGGGAAGAGGCTCAATGATTGTGAC
The DNA here is from genome assembly GCA_013151835.1 of Deltaproteobacteria bacterium. Lineage (GTDB taxonomy): Bacteria > Desulfobacterota > Desulfobacteria > Desulfobacterales > Desulfosalsimonadaceae > JAADHK01. The sequence goes on along the minus strand of JAADHK010000097.1, from coordinate 66,881 downwards.
AAAAAGCCTGTAGCCCATTTTTTCAAGTGCTCCGCGCACGGGGGTCAGGTCCAGTTTCCAGTCCGGAAATATCCAGTAATCACTCCCATTTCTCGAAACCCAGCCGCCCTCCCCTTTTGGACTCTTAAACAGTATCCCGGGTTTGATACTGCCTGAGACCGTGCGCGAAACTGACAGCGGCCAGTTTCCGGATATGACCATGCCGAGCGGCAGCGAACTTTTTTCAGGCAGTTGCGCATAATCTTCCGCCCCAAGTTCAGGGCTGACAATTACACCGGAAAGCCCCATGCGGGCCAGGTTTTTTATGGCAAGCACATTGGTGACATTGCAAAACGGCCCGGCCCAGACATTGAGTTCCGGCCTGTCGGCAGGGAAAAAGACAGCCTGCGTAAAGGCGTTTATGACAAAATTCGTATACCCTTTTTTCAAAAGCTCGTTAACGGATCGCGTCATCTTTAATTCGTCATCCGGCCAGATAACGGGTGGCAGCCACCACCAGAATCGTTTTTTATCAAACCCGCCGATCGGCTTGGTATCCGGCGTCACCCACAAGGCCTCATGCCCGCACGCGCTTTTGGGCCGTTCAACGACGCGGCGGACGGTCATATCAATGACATCCCGGCGCGCACCGCCTTTGCGCATGGCCCGGGGAAGCACGGCCGTAAATGCATCGTCTATGATTTCAGACGCCCCACCAGAAAGAGCCTGGCCATCAAGCGCCTTGATCTGGTCCAAAATCCCCGGATCCCGACGGTCGATAAGAAAGACCGGGGTATGATTTGAAGGCCGCCTGTTCCGGTTCAGCTTCAGGTAAAGCTTGCCCCGCTTGGGCACCCGCCGGTGCAATATAAATGTATGGTGGCCCGGGCTATCCTCATAGCCAATCCTGAGGCGGTCGTCGGGGAAAAGCGCCTCGCGGGGTGTAAGGCAGGGTTTTTCCGAGGTTCCGGAAACCTTTCCCACAAGCAGCCCGGAACCGGTCTGCGAATTGATATCAATCGGGTTCCACGGCCGCTGGGGGAGAAAATTATAATGGGTGCGCGGGCGGCCCAACGCATAGTCGAGATATTGCATGGCTGTTTTTTTGGCATCGGAATCTCCGGGATTATCGATTAAAAGCCGGTACGCAGATGTTGTGTAATAAACATAATGGGCGCTTTTTTTCCGTCCCTCGATCTTTAATGCCGACAACCCGGGCACCGTGGAAACCAGTTTAATCAAAACATCCAATGCAAGATCCCGGCATGAAAAAAACCTGCCGGATGATTTTTCCTGCGTGTATATGCGCCTGCATGGCTGGACGCACCGGCCCCTAAGACCGCTCTTTCCGCCCATATAGCTGCTCCAGTAGCACCTTCCTGAAATCCCGTAGCAAAGCGCTCCGTGGATAAAAACTTCGAGCGAGACATTGGCGGACGCAGCAGCGGCGCAGGACTTTATCTCGTCTATGCTCAACTCTCTTGGCAATACAACGCGTGTGACCGGTTTAAAAAAACCGGCCATGCGGATTGCGGCGGAAAATGAGACATTGGCAAGGGTCGATAAATGAATCTCCCCTGAAAATCCAACCTGGCGGGCCAGGGAAATAAAGGCGAGGTCCTGAATTATAAGCGCGTCCGCGCAAACATATTTGTTAATCCGGTCCAAAACCATGCCTGCGGCATCGAGTTCCGCAGGCTTTACAATGGTGTTCAGCGCAACATAGACTGATACGCCCCGGTCGTGGGCAAAAGCGGTAAGCCCCGCCAGTTCCGAAATCGTAAAATTTCTGGCAGCCATGCGGGCGGAAAAATTCTTCACCCCGCAATAGATTGCATCGGCACCGGCGGCGATTGCTGCCAGAAATGCCTCCCGGTCGCCGGCAGGGGCAAGAATTTCCGGCTTTTTTGTTTCTGTTTCCATATTCTTCAAAACCTTATTTGGCTTGTGCACAAAAGCCCTTATTGTTATAGTCAGTACATTTTCAATACCAACTTCTAACCAACATCTAAGGAAATTAAAAGATGAAACTTGCAGTCAGCGGAAAAGGTGGGGTGGGAAAAACGACTTTTTCCGCATTTTTAATCCGTGCATTTAACGAACAGAAAAAGCGTGTTCTTGCCATTGACGCGGATCCGGACGCCAACCTCGCCGCTGCGGTGGGCATTCCCGACGCCGACAAAATAGTCCCGATTTCAGAAATGAAAACCCTTGCCTATGAACGAACAGAGGCAAAGCCTGGCTCCATCGGCGGGTTTTTCAAGATGAACCCGAAAGTGGATGACCTGCCGGAGGCGCTTTCGGCGCGCCTGGAAAACATCAAGCTCATGCGGCTCGGCGGGATAAAAAAAGGCGGATCAGGATGTATCTGCCCTGAAAGCACCTTGTTAAAGGCGCTTGTCACCCATATTGTCCTGGACCGCGATGAGGTGGTGGTCATGGACATGGAGGCAGGGATCGAACACCTTGGCCGCGCTACAGCATCTGCGGTCGACCGCCTGGTTGTGGTTGTGGAACCCGGCAGGCGCAGCATCGAAACCGCGCGTCATATCAAACAACTTGCATCGGAAATCCATCTGGATCGCATCCTTATTGTGGGCAATAAAATCAGGGGGCCAAAGGACGAGGAATTTTTACGCGAAAATCTATCGGATTTCACATTCCTGGGATTTCTCCCCTATGAAGCGGCGCTTGTGGACGCCGACCTTGCCGGCCGGTCGCCGTTTGACGTGGAAACCATGACAAAATCCAAAATTACAAATATGATCGCAGCGCTCTGATGACTTTCAAGCGATACCCCCCAAGAGGCCGCCATCGAACGCGGCGCGGTCACCATTCGCCGCGTATTCAGATAAAGCCGGGTGCCGATAAGCGCCTGAACCGTATCTTTTCCAAGATCGGGGTCCCGGAAAAACACCCGTTTATACCTGATTCTTATCAAAACAAAGCGGTTTCGGCGATCCGAAAAGGGGATTGTCTGGTGACCGCGCCCACGGGTTCAGGCAAAACCTGGATCGCCGTTCAGGCCATTAGCGATGTTTTCAAAAATAATGGCCGCGCATGGTATGCCTCGCCTCTCAAAGCCCTTACCAACTCGAAATACACCGAGTTTTCCGCAATATTCGGGAAGGAAAATGTCGGCATACTCACGGGGGACCGGAAGGAAAACCCCGATGCGCCCATTATCGTCGGGACCACCGAAATCCTCAGGAATCAACTTTACGATGCCATGTACCGGGGCCGGGACCTTGAAACAGATCTGGTCGTCCTTGATGAAGCCCATTATATCGGTGATCCCGACCGGGGCGTGGTATGGGAAGAGACCATGATCTATCTCCCTTCCCGCATCCCGTTGCTCATGCTTTCGGCGACCATAGGCAACGCTCATAAAATCGCGGAATGGCTTGAATCAATTCGAAAAAAGCCATGTGGCATCATTGAGGAAAAGAAACGGGCGGTCCCCCTTTTCCCCCTTTTTCTTCATCCGTCCGGCACGCTGTATCCGCTTTTGGGAGAAATGGAAAAAAAGGGGAAAAAGCGGCTTTATAAAAAGGTCATTGCATATCTCAAACAGAGCGATAAGCCGAGGTTCGGCGGTCAGCTTCCGCGCATGGATGCAATCGCCGGTGTGCTCACCAAATACAACCTGCTTCCGGCCATATTCTTTTTAAAATCCCGGGCCGACTGTGACAGCTCGGTGGCCATGTGCGAAAATCATTTCCCCCGGGAAGATATCGAGCGGAAAAACGGACGAATTGCGCGTATCAAAGAACTTTGCGAAACCATTGCCCACGTGAAAAATCATCGTCATATGGGTTTATTGCGGAAAAAAGGCGTGGCCGCCCACCACAGCGGTCAGCTGCCCGGCTGGAAACTCCTCGTTGAAACCCTAATGACCGAAGGGTACCTGGATGCGGTTTTCGCGACATCAACGGTTGCCGCCGGCGTAAACTTTCCGGCCAGAACCATCCTTTTTTTAAATTCAGACCGGTTCAACGGCCGGGATTTCATTCCCCTGGACGCAACGCAATTCCACCAGATGACCGGCCGTGCCGGAAGACGCGGTAAAGACATGATCGGATTCGCAGTGGTCATACCGGGCCGGTTCATGGATACCCATTTTGTGGCGAGACTGATCCACGCGCCTCCATCGGACGTTGAAAGCCAGATACGACTTGATTTTTCCATGACCCTGAACCTGATCATGTCCCACTCCCCGGTTCAGATTCACGGCCTCCTTGATAAATCCTTTGCAGCCTTCCTTTATCATGCAACACGATCTCACGGTAGAAACCCGTCCGATCAGAAAAGCATTGATTCGGGATTTCTCTGGCGGGAATTTCTCCGGCATCTGGATTTTTTAAAGGAAAAATCATATGTAACATCAGACAACCGGCTTACCGAATCCGGCGTATGGGGGTCCAAGCTCAGGATAGACCATCCGCTGATGGTGGCCGAGGGGTTGCGAAGAGAGCTGTTCCCGGATTCAACCCCATCGCTGCTGGCGGGAATCATGGCGTCCTTTGTAAATGAACGGGATATGGATGACGAAAGCCTGAAATCCGAGCACGTGCCGGACGCGCTGATCAACGTCTTTGAACGGATCGCATCCGGTCTTGAGCCCTTTGCAAAGGAACTGATCACCGCCGGGTTCAATGCGCCCCATTTTTTTTTAAAGCCCGCTGCCGTATTGTATTACTGGGCACAAGGTGGTGCGTGGGATGATACGATCGCTATCTGGTCCGGTGCGGAAGGCGATCTTGCCATGCTCATTCTCCGGACGGCCGATAATCTGCGGCACATCGCCAGCCTGTCCGATGTCTTCCCGGTTGCGGCCGAAACGGCCCGAACCGCTGTTAATCTTATATTACGGGAACCGGTTGTACCGTCACTCATACAGCCGACGCCTTATCCGGAACCCTGATGGGCGCATGGGATCTGCAATAAACAAGGAAAATCAATGCCGCTGTTAAATTGGGTCCTGATAGATTTACATATAGCCCTTTCCATGACCTGCGCGGGCCATGCCCTTTTTTTCAAGAAAACGCCTGCTGCTGCCCTGGCATGGGTGTCCGTATGCCTCATATTCCCCTTTGCCGGTCCTTTTTTCTATTTTCTGTTCGGCATCAACCGGGTACGGACAAGGGCCCGCAAATTGGATGACGAGCGGCAGGTTCCAAGCGGAAGACCCGTAATCACACCGGTTACGCCAGAATTCTCAGGCGCCCTTTACGGAATTTGTAAAATTTCAAATACGGTGACCCGCCTGCCCATGGTCTCGGGCAATCACATCGACCTCCTTCACACCGGTGAGGCCGCATATCCCGCAATGATTGAAACCATCGAATCCGCGCATAAACGTATTTTTCTAGCTAGCTATATTTTCGATACATCCCCGGTCGGCATGCGGTTTATCGAAGCCCTGACATCGGCCGTTAAAAGAGGAGTGATAGTCCGGGTCATCATCGACGGGGTGGGGGAGTTATACTCCGTTCCAAAAGCCGGAACACTGCTCGAAAAAAACGGTGTAAAAGTGGCGCGCTACCTCCCCCCAAGGTATTTTCCGCCCATGCTCAACATCAATTTGCGCAATCACCGCAAGCTCCTTGTTGCTGATGGAGACACTGGCTATACCGGCGGTATGAATATCCGTGAAAAACACCTGGAAGGGAAAAAGGCCGGAATAATTGATACCCATTTCAGGCTTACCGGACCAATCACACGGCAGCTCGAACATTCATTTATCGAGGACTGGGCCTTTTGCGCGGGCGAGGATGTTCAGCCGTCTTCACACCCAGCGCCTGTTGTTGGAAACGCAATTTGCCGCGTGATTACAGACGGACCGAACGAGGACATCGACAAGCTGGAAGCCATATTGGTAGGGGCGGTTACGGCGGCTGAAACCCGGGTCATTATAATGACACCCTATTTTCTGCCGTCCCTTGAAATGATGGCGGCATTGAGAACGGCGGTACTCAAGGGGATAGCCGTCGATATCGTTCTTCCTGAGAAAAACAACCTGCCTGTGGTTAAATGGGCCATGAACCACATGCTTTCCGATTTTCTAAAGCAAGACGTGCGGGTATTTTACCAGCCCCCGCCCTTCGTGCATTCAAAGCTTTTTGTGGTGGACGAAAAATACGCACAGATCGGGTCCGCGAATATCGACCCGAGAAGCCTGCGCCTGAATTTCGAGCTTAACGTCGAAATCTACGACCCGACTGTCGCAAAAAAAATATCCTCGTACATTGAAAAAAGAATCGCCATATCCCGCAAGATTGAATTAAAGGATATCCGGGATCTGCCGATCATGATAAAGACCCGTGATGCTCTGGCATGGCTGTTTTCACCATACCTGTAAAGCGTCTCTGTCAGTCCCGTCCTGCCTTTTTTTTCACCCGCCTTCGCCGGATATTGTCGCGAAACCGTTTTGACTGCCGGTTGATCAGCGCATACCCGTAACGGACGTTTTTACCCATAAGGTCGGCGGGCGTGCTAATATTCGACCTGATCCGTGTACCACCCGAACCAACCTTGCGGAGAAGATTGATCTCCTTTCCAACAACCCGGGTTCTCCCCGCGCGCACGGCATCCAGAAAAGCGGCTCTGTCATTTTTGCACGGTGCGCAGGTTACGACACGTCCCATGTGAGAAAGTATGTGTCCATCGCTTCCACCCACAAGGGCAGTCTCCATGTTAAATCCCAGTACCGTACTCTCCAGGTTCCAGCGGTGAAGATTACCGGCATTGATCACCTCGATGCCATCCGCCATGGCGAGGAGGGTTTCCTGACGTTTTTCGCTGAAAACAGGATTGCAGATACCGGTGTATATCGCCGAAAACGGATGCGGAAAAATAATCACGCCATTAAAGCTGCGTGCCAGACAAATCAACGACTCCATTGAAAGGCCCGCCGAGATCATCACCTTTTCACCCAGGTAAGGCGAAAGCTCGGAAAAAAATTTCTTCAGATCCACGGTTGAATAAAAATACGCCAGAAGGTGGGCGCCCTCCCGTGCGGTAATCTCGATTCCCGGAATGGTGAGAATGTCATGGTACTCATCAATCTCAAGGGCGCCATCAATCCGGTTATGGTCGGTTATGGCAATGCCTATGCCGAGTTTCCGCGCCCTTTGCGCAATGGCTGCAACATCATCTTTTCCGTCTGAATGCCTGGAATGAAAATGGAGATCCACCACAGTATATTTACCTGAAAGACGCGCCAGATCAGGCTCGGCAAAAACCACCCGGTTATTCGTACCCATTTTCGTCATATTCTCTTCTGCTTCCAGATGTAAAGAATGCCCATTTATGACGTATTACACGCTGCAGCCTTGCTTTGCAATACGATTCGGGGACGGAATCAATATTGATGGGCCACCCGGAGACCTGTAACTGTCAAGCGTTAAGTTTCAATATAGCTGTTGATCATTGATCGATTTTGAGTTGGGAGGAAAAACGACTTTAACGGGAAGAAAATTGCAGGGCTTTTCACATCGTCGACGTCGACGATGTGAAAAGCGGCAGGTGTAAACTAGCAGTTTACCTGTAATCATGTGATAAAAAGGTTGCCCCTTCCCCAGCCTGTTTTTTATGTCATCCTGGCTGGTTTTCCTCGAAATGGAACACGGCCGGCTATTTGACCTGAGTCAATATCAGAAAAGTTCCAATGAAAAAAGATTCCATATTGCTCAGGTATTGCTGAAAAAGCAGGCAATTCATTTGCTGCCAACAAAAGGAAACCAACCCGCAAGGTACAAAAAAAGCCGCGCCCGGCAATCCGGGCGCGGCTTTTCTCTTCACACCTATGCGTTTAACGTATTACAGTTCCTCGATCTTTTCCGTGAGTTCGGGAATAAACTCGAGGATGTCGGCCTCGACACCCACATCGGCCACCTGGAAGATCGGGGCCTTGGGGTTCTTGTTGACGGCAACGATAAAAGGATTACCCTTGAGGCCGCCCATGTGCTGGAAGGACCCGGAAATTCCCATGGCCATGTAGACCTTGGGCTTGACGGTCTTGCCGGAAGTTCCGACCTGCCGGGCCTTTTCAAGCCACTTTGCGTCGACAATGGGCCGTGAACATGAAACCTCGGCCCCCATGGCTTTTGCAAGGTCATGTACGATTTCAATATTGTCCTCGTCCTCTATTCCACGACCCACGGATACCAGGACCTCGGCCTTGGTGATATCGACATCTCCTGCTTCCGCTTCGACAATCTCGATATATTTCCGTTTAGCGGACAGATCTCCGGCATCGGCCGACTTGTCCACTACCGCACCTGTTGCCGCCGCCTCTTCGGCTGCAAACACACCGGGACGGACGTTTATGACCGCGCCGCCCGAGATATCACAGGTAACATGCGTGTATGCCTGGCCTGAAAATTCCTGGCGGATCACCTTGAGAACCGCCCCATCGGAATCTTCCACGTCCACGAGATCCGCGACAAACGCGGAATTCATCTTTATGGAAAGGCCCGGGCCCAGGTCCATGCCGAAAGTATCATGGGGCAGAAGGACTATACTGTCTGCGGCCAGGGTATTTACCAGGGCTTTTCTGACCACTTCCGCATTCGGGTAGGCCAGCGCTTCATTATCGATTTTCCAGACGGCGCTGTAAGCAGACGCCATGGCATTGCAGACCGTGTCAATATCCGCGCCGTTTCCGGTTACAACTGCGGTAACATTTGCTCCGGGCGCAATCTTTTTTGCTGCGGAAAGGAGTTCCAGAGCAGAATCATCCGCAACACCACCTTCGTGTTTTATATATGCGAAAACCTCGGCCATTATTTCAGCCCTCCTTTGGCTTTTAAGAGTTCAATGAGCTTGTCGATGATCTCCTCCGTGCTCCCTTCGAGCATTTCGGCGCCCTCGCCCATCTCGGGCATGAAGTAATCGACTCTCCTGACCTTTGCCGCGCCCTCTCCAACAGACCCGGCGTCAAGGCCAAGATCGGAGGCGCCCAGGGTCGGGATTTCAACGGAAGCGACCTTACGAATACCGCGGATACCCACGTACCGTGGCTCATTAATACCGGTCTGAATCGAAAGAACGCAGGGAAGCTCGATTTCATTAATCTCCTGATTGCCGCCTTCGATTTCCCGGCCGACTTTCAATTTACCGTCACCGGGCTCTATCAAGTTTACGAGAGAGGCATAGGGATAATCGAGCATTGCCGCAAGCATGCCCCCGACCTGGGCCGCGCCGTCATCGGCCTGCGCCCCCGTGAAAATAAGGTCATAACTCCCTTTTTCCACCGCCGCCTTTAAGGCCGTGGCTATCCCTTTTCCATCCGATCCCTCGAAGGCGTCGTCTGAAAGGAGAATCCCCTTTTCAGCGCCCATGGCCATTTCCCGGCGCAGGACTTCCTCGGACTCGTCATCGCCCACCGTCACAACCGTAACGGAACCGCCGACCTTGTCCACGATTTGGATCGCTTCCTCGACCGCGTAGTTGTCCCACTCATTTACGGAATAAACCAGATCGTCACGTTCGATGTCGTTTCCATCGGAGTTGATCTCGATCTCGTTTTCCGCAGTATCGGGAACCCGTTTAACACATACCAAGATTTCCATATGCTCCTCCCACCAAGCTTAAAAGTTAATAAAAAAACGAATTGTAATACCTGATGATATATTCTAACCGATCATTACTGCAAATGCTGCTCTACGAGTTCGCAAAGATCAATCGCTTCCATCTCGCCTTCGAGACCGGCGACCTTTATGGCGTCCTCGATGTTTGTCAAACAGAACGGGCAGGCCGTAACAATGACATTTGCACCGGCCTCCTTTGCCATCCTGACACGAACAACACCCATACGTTCGTCTTCCTCGGGTTCATAAAAAAGCATCAAACCGCCGCCTGAACAGCAGAACGACCGGTCGCGGCTCTTTACCATCTCAACCCGGCGAATGCCGGCAATCGCGTCGATAACCTCTCTAGGATCATCGTAAACCGAATTGTGACGGCCCAGATAGCAGGGATCGTGATAGGTATATACCTTGCCCGGCTCCTCGGGGCAAATCCCCTTCAACCTGATCCTGCCCTCGGCGATGCTGCGCGCCATGAACTGGCTGATATGCTCAACCGGCGGCAGGTCTTTATATTCATGCTTCAGGGCATTAAGAGCATGGGGGTCGGCGGTTACAATCCGACTCACACCCGAATCGAGAATCGCATCCGTATTCCGGTCCCTTAGATCCTGGAAAAGCATCTCCTCCCCAAATCTCCGGACCTCGTTTGCGCTATCCTTTTCCTTTTTACCCAGAATACCGAAATCGACCCCGGCGCGGTTTAAAATCGTCGCCGTGGCCTTTGCGATTGACTGCATCCGCTCGTCATAGGAGGTTACGGAATCCACAAAATACAGGGTGTCCGCAGTCTCTTTCTTGTCCAGGATCTTTACCTCGAAATCCTCTAATTCCTTTGTCCAGTCGGCCCGTTTCTTTTCAAGCTTCCCATAGGGATTGCCGCGCTTTCCAAGGGACTGGAGCGGTTTTTGAAGCGTCTGGGGCACATTTCCGTCATCCACCATTCCACGCCGCAAATCAACGATCTTATTGATATACTCGATCCCTATGGGGCACTCCTGCTCGCAGGCCCCGCAGGTGGTACATGACCAGATCTCATCTTCAGAGTAAATCGTTCCGATGAGTTCCTCATCTCTTTTGGTGAAATCAGAAAAGAGGGAATAGTGTTCAAAGGCGAAATCTCTGCCTTTTAAACTAATGAACCGTGGCGAAAGGGGCCGGCCCACGAAATTGGCCGGGCACTGGTCCGAGCAACGCCCGCAATCCGCGCAGGTATAAAAATCGAGAATATCCTTCCAGGTAAAATCATCGTATTTCTTGACCCCGAAAGATTCCAGGTCATCCAGTTCCTCGTCGCTCACTCCATAGCGCACCGGTCGGATATTTCCTCTTTCAAGACGCATGAAATAAACGTTGAAAAGAGAGGTGATGACATGAAAATGCTTGCCAAGGGGCAGAAAGCAGAGAAAAGTGAAAAAGGTGAGGTCATGCACGTAATACGATATTATATGAAGTGATTGTAAAGTGGATCGTCCGGCATGGACGGAGATTTTTTCAAAAAACCATCCAAGGGTGAGCGGTGAAATAAAATCCGGACTTATGCCGGCATGCACCTGCTGGGCCACGGCCACGGCCTCATAAAGACTTTCCGAGACCATCAGGGTCATGATGAAACCCAGGACCAGCAGAGCCTCCCAGGTATGATCCTCGCCGTAGGAATCCGGATAGCTATACCTTGACGGCCGGAACCAGGCGCGACGTATAAATGCCACCACGGCCGCGATAAAAACGGCGGTTGATGCATAATCCTTGAGCGTGTAATAAATATGCCCAAGAATCCCGCCAAGGCCCGGAAAGATAAAACCTTCCTTGATTCCCTTGAAAACCAGCTCGGTGGAACGGATTGAAAGGATTAAAAAACCGAAAAAAATTGTCATGTGAATAACGCCGGCAACCATGTATCTCGGGTGACGATACTGGCCCAGCCATATCTTAATAACGTTTATAACCCGCTCCACGGGGCGGTCAAACCTGAAATCCGGTTTTGCTCGGACAATGGGCGCGAGCCTTTTTGCCAGGATAAATGTAAACAGCGCAATCGCGGCCACCGGAATCAACACGGAAAAGATTACCATCGGGAAAAAACCGAAAAGTTTGTACGTCGCGGGTGAAAGCAGTAAAGAGTCCATAATCGACCTCATATTCAGGCGGACCGTTATTACGGGGAAGCGGCCCATGCGGACCGGTTCCCCGCCTCGCGGTCATCGCTTTTTTATCCGTTAAAAGATGCCTCGTCAATATCCATGATCGCGCTGTCGGTCGCCAGGATCGCGTTCATCTTGCCCAGGGTGGTGGGCAGGATAGTGTTGCAGAAGAACTGGGCGCTTTTGAGCTGGCCGTCATAAAAGGCAACATCCTTTTTCTTGGCTTTTTCGATTGCCCCGGCGGCTACATTTGCCCTCCAAAGCAACATCCAGGCCATGACAACGTCTCCGCAGACTTCCATGAAGGGGTAGGAAAATGCAAATGCATCGAGTATTTTTTCGGACATGGCGGTCTTGCCGAGATGCATGGCGACCTCGCCCAGTTTATTCAATGCCTGCTCCACCTTTTCCGCAAAGGCCTTTGTTTTTTCATCAACCTTTCCTGCGGAGATGGCCACCATTATCTCTCCCATGAGATCCATCACGAGTTTACCCTTTTTCATGCCGAGCTTACGGCCCAGGAGATCCATGGACTGGATACCGTTGGCCCCCTCGTAAATCATGGTGATCCGGCAATCGCGCAGGAGCTGTTCCTGCGGGTATTCCTTGATGTACCCGTATCCCCCGTACACCTGCATCCCAAGGCTGCAAACATCAAACGCACGATCAGTAACATAGCCCTTGGCAATAGGAATCAGAATATCAATGAGCCCATGACATTTGTCCTTTTCAGCCTCGTCATCGACGGTGTCGGCCTTGTCTTCCAGCCAGCCCACGTAGTAAAGAAGGCTCCTGATGCCCTCGACATACACCTTCATGGTCAAAAGCATGCGGCGGACATCCGGGTGCTGTATAATCGGAACGGCAGGCGCATCCTTGTCCAGCATCTTGAGAAGATTTCTGCCCTGAAGGCGCTCCTTGGCATAGTTGACCGAGTTTATGTAGGAAGCCGTGGCGCAGGAGTATCCCTGCATGCCGACCAGGAGGCGGGCTTCGTTCATCATGAGGAACATGGCCCGCATCCCCTTGTTCTCGTCGCCGAGCAGGGTTCCGAGGCACTCCCCTTTTTCACCCAGGGACATGGTGCAGGTGGCGTTGCCGTGGATGCCCATTTTTTCCTCGATACCGACGCACTTGACATCATTAAATTCGCCAATGCTTCCATCCGGATTCACGCGATACTTGGGAACCGCGAACAAAGAGATTCCCTTGGTTCCGGCAGGCGCACCCTCGATACGGGCCAGGACGGGATGCAGAATGTTTTCAACCAGGTCGTGATCACCGCTTGAAATAAAAATCTTCTGGCCGGTGATGGAATAAGTGCCGTCGTCGTTTTTCACGGCCTTTGTGGTCAGGGCGCCCACGTCGGAACCTGCCTCGGGCTCTGTCAAAAGCATGGTCCCGCCCCATTCACTGGTAAAGAGTTTTTTAAGATAGAGCTTTTTTTGCTCATCCGTGCCGAATGCCTCGACGAGTTTTCCGGCTCCGTGGGTCAGACCGGAATACATCATGAATGCGTAATTGGCGCCGTTGAAATATTCGGCCGCCGCCATTGTCACGGCACGCGGCATGCCCTGGCCGCCCCATTCCGGGTCTTCGGGCATGGCCGTCCATTCGCCCTCCCTAAGCAGTTCAAAGGGCTTGCGAAAACATTCCGGGACGATCACCTCGCCGTTTTCGAATTTAACCCCTTCATCATCTCCCTCCTTGCGGGTCGGAAGTATCTCCTTTACGGCCAGGTTCCGGGCCTCGGATACGATCAGGTCCACGGTCTTTTTGTTAAACTCCGCATACTTTTCATGTTTGCTGAGTTCGGCCACGTTCAATTGTTCATGCAGGACGAAATCGACATCCCTGCGGTCCGCGATCTGCTGCGCCATTTCATCTCTCCTTTGCGTTATAAAATTATTGCCATAAATATTTCACATAAATTTTCAATCTATGCGGTCGGCTTTTAACGGCTAATTGCTGACAGCCAACCGCTCAGGTCAATCTTTATTTATCCGTTTCACCGGGTCATTAAACCCGGGTCATACGAAAATCATCGTGCCGGTCAAGTTGCATGTGGTGCCCCGAGACCCTCGAAAAAAAGCTCGGTCAAAGGATCGACCATCTTCGAAATATCGGTCTTTCCGCCTGTCACCACCCACGTATTGATCACCTCGTTTACAGCTCCGAGGATAAATCGTTTCACAAGACCCCTTGGCAGTTCTTTCCTGACGCTCCCTTCTGCCTGTCCCTGGCGTATGATTTCATCTAATATTGAAAAATAGTTTTTTGTGATTTCACGGATGTATTCTTCGTTAACATAGCGGGACATCAGCGCCTCGCACTGGAAGACAACGGCCATGTTCCGATCCCTCTGAAACTCCGTCAAATGCCTATAAACAAGGCTGCGGAGCTTGTCTTCGGCGCTTCCTGCCTGGTCCACGACTTCGCGAAAACGGTCAAAGACCAGACGGGATTTGTATGTAAAAAAATGTGAAAGGATGTCGGTTTTGTTTTTAAAATAAAGATAAATGGTGCCATCCGCGACCCCGGCCTCCCTTGCCACCTGGGATATGGTGGAATTATGAAAGCCCTGTTCGGCAAAGACCTTTATGGCCGCCTCGAGGATGCGATGGTACTTGGCATTCTGCTGATCTGTTTTCATCGGTTTCATCACGTTATCGTGAAAATACCTCCTGAGCAGGTTTAAAAAATCGGCCTGTTGTTCATGCTCGGGGATGGTTCCTGCTTAACCATAAAAATTCCCGATAAACTACCACAATGTGAATGAGGCTTCATTCAATGAATGAAGATTCATTCACTATCAGGACAATTCCCGAAAAGTCAAGCAAAAAAAGTGGGATTATTTCTTAACCCGCTCCACATACTGGCCCGTGCGCGTATCGATACGGACCATCTCCCCTTCTTCGATGAAAGGGGGCACCTGTATCTCAAGGCCCGTCTCCAGGGTGGCCGGTTTGCTGCTTCCGGACGCAGTGTCTCCCTTCGCCCAGGGATCGGCCTTTACGATTGTAAGCTCCATGAAATTCGGCAAAGACACTGCAATGGGCCGGCCATCAAAGAGTAAAACAGAGCATGTCGTATTTTCCTTGAGAAACTTAATGTCATCTCCGATCTGCTCGGCGGTCATCGACTCCTGGTCATAGGTGGAGTTGTTCATGAAATGATAGTGGTCGCCGTCCGTATAGAGATATTCCATGTCCTGTTCCTCAAGGGCTGCGGGATTAAATTTCTCGCCCGACCGGTATGTCCGGTCGAACTGAACTCCGGAAATCATATTTTTCAGTTTACATTTATAAAGGGCCTGGCCCTTACCCGGCTTTACAAACTGGAACCCGACGATCACATAGGGGTCACCGTCTATCTCGATCTTCAAGCCTTTTCTCAAATCTCCTGATTCATACATATGATTCTATTCTCCTGTTATTAATTGATGATCTCGTAAAAAGTCAGGCACCCCGGTTACGATGGCTAAGTAGAAAGTTCCATATACAAGGCGTAGTGTGTCGCGAAAGCGGAGGCATACATATAGTATTCCGAGTATTTCGCGACCCGCTACAACGCAGTAGATGGGACTTTTTACGACGCCATCATTAATTAAATGGCAAAGTAAAAAGTTCAAGGCGCGCAAATCCCGAGAAATGAGGCGTACTTTTCGTACGTCGAATGTCCTCGGGATGCAGCGCAACGCCAAAATTGGGCTTTTTACAAAGCCATCACTGCTGCGCGTCCGGCTTCGGATACAAACCGAGCCACCCTGCTCCTGTCCTTTTTAAATCGTACCGGCATTCCCCGCAGATCCATCTCGTTTGTCAGGGTGCAGGAATCAACCCCTGCAGGGCCGATCGCTTTTACGGCGCTATAAACATTTCCCCCGTGGAGGCCGCCCGCAAGGATAACCGGAATCGCCGCGTTTTCCACCAAACGTTTTGCCGTATTCCGGTCACAGGTTTTCCCCGTGATTCCCACAAAACCGTTGACCGGTTGAGCCCCGGACTGCGGCCCGCAATCTACCGGCAGCACGGTGTCCGCGAGGAAAAAATCCGAAAGGGGCTCGAAATAACGGGCCAGTTCCATGACGGGGACGGGGCTTTTTATACCCTCGGGCGGAATCGGGATTGTCCGCATGATCAAGACCCCGGGAAATCGTTCCCGGATCGTCGCCTGAACGGATATCATGTAGCCGCAGGCCCGTTCCCAGTCCCCGGGACCGCCTGTAACGGCGTCGCAGAGATGAACGATGTCCGGGCGGCAATCATCAATGGCCAGGGAAATCCGGTCAGAATCGGCAAAGAGCGGAATAAGGCAGCTTTTTGCCGGGGAATCTTCGACCAGACGCATTGTTTCCACAAGGTCCGGGTTTTTCCGGCCCATTTCCGGGAGGACAACACTCCCAACATGATCAACCCCGAGTTCGATCATGGCTTCGGCTTCGTCCGGAGTCTGGATTTCATATATCTGGATTATGATTTTATTGTCTGCCGTCATTTGATTTGTTTGCAATTTAAGATTGACTTTTTACGGCCGTTTAACATATTCGTATTGTCTAATCAAACCTAAATTTTACAGGACCGGCGACCGGTTGGGCCTGCATTCCCGCATAAGGGTGTGTGATCCGGCGTCCTTCGTCCCTCATTATTATTTCAGGCGTATTCTCACGGGATAAAACTTATGATCATCATTATAGACTTTGGATCGCAATACAACCAGTTGATCGCGCGGCGGGTACGCGAATGCCGCGTCTATTGCCGGATTGAACCCCCGGACATCACGGTCGCCCGGCTACGGGAATTAAATCCGGACGGGATAATACTTTCAGGCGGACCTTCGAGCATTTATGAAAAAAAGAGCCCAAAGGCCGACCCTGCTATTTTTGAGCTGGGCATACCGGTTCTCGGCATCTGTTACGGCATGCAGTTTCTGGTACATGTCATGGGCGGTTCCGTAAAACAATCGCCCAAGCGCGAATACGGATTCGCACAACTTGAAGTGACGCGTGACAATGAGCTTTTCAAGGGAATTGATTCGCCGCTACAATGCTGGATGAGCCACGGTGATTCGATCAGCGCCCTTCCCCGCGGATATTCGCCATTGGCAAAAACGGCAAACACCCCCATTGCGGCCATAGCGAATACTGAGCAGCGAATCTTCGGCCTCCAGTTTCATCCCGAAGTAGAGCATACGCCCGCAGGGAAAAAAATGCTGAAAAATTTTTTGTTCGATATCTGCGAATGCAAACGTTCCTGGACCATGAAATCCTTTGCGGATGAAGCTGTTGAACGGATACGCGCAACTGCCGGGGACAAACAGGTTATTCTGGGACTCAGCGGCGGAGTCGATTCCTCGGTAACGGCAATTCTGATCCACAAGGCCATCGGCGACCGCCTGACCTGTATTTTCGTTGATAACGGCCTGCTGCGCAAAAACGAGGCGACCCGGCTGAAAAAGATTTTCGCACGGCACCTTCACCTCAATATCCGGTTTGTCAATGCTTCAGATGCCTTTCTGGCCGCCTTGTCAGGCGTTACGGACCCGGAAAAAAAGCGAAAGATCATCGGAAAAATATTCATGGACGTATTCGAGGCCGAGGCAAAAAAAATAAAGGGCGCCCGGTTTCTGGCCCAAGGCACTTTGTACCCGGATATAATTGAATCGCAATCCACATTCGGGGGCCCGTCGTCAGTCATTAAATCACACCACAACGTCGGCGGACTTCCCAAAAAAATGAAGCTAAAGCTGATCGAGCCCTTGAAATTCCTGTTCAAGGATGAGGTCAGGGCCCTGGGCAAGGCCCTGGGCATGCCGGATGAACTGATCTGGAGGCAGCCTTTTCCCGGGCCCGGTCTCGGCATCCGCATCATAGGGGAAATAACGAAAAAACGACTTTTAGTGCTCAGAAACGTTGATTCGATCCTGCTTGAGGAAATCAAGGCCGCCGGATATTATCGGAAGCTGTGGCAGTCCTTTGCCGTACTCCTTCCCCTAAAAAGCGTAGGCGTAATGGGCGACAAACGGACCTATGAAAACATTGCAGCCATCCGGGCGGTAACGAGCAGGGACGCCATGACCGCCGACTGGGCAAGACTTCCTCACAAGCTTCTGGCATCCATATCCGGCAGGATTATAAACGAGGTTACGGGTGTGAACCGGGTGGTGTATGATATCAGTTCCAAGCCTCCCGGAACAATCGAATGGGAATAGATATACAATGGATACCGGCAAACCGGAAGGCTTTAAAATAGACCTTGATGAAAACGACGAAGCGGCGGAAACAGACGCCCTGCTCCCGGACGCCGGGATTGCGGATCTGGGCCGGTCCCCGTCAATCGCGCTCGTCCTTGTTTTCGTGGCCATTCTTGCACTAATCCTCTTTGTTTTCCTGAACCTGGGCTCAAGGATAAACGCCATTACAAAGGCCGGCGAAACCAGGATCAAGACCGTTTCCAGCGGCGTTGGAGACAGACTTGACGGTATTACAAAAAATCTCAACAGCATAGGAAAAGATCTGCAAAAAAAGACCGATGCGCTTGAGTCTCATATTAAAAGGGATAAAGAGGACATTCACAGGCTTTCAAGGGAAACCGCGTCTTTAAAAAAATCGGTCGGCAGTCTTGTTGCAATCAAAAAACGGCTCTCACGACTTGATTCATCTCTTAAAAAAATTAAGGCCAAAACCGACAAGGAAACAATCCGCATTGACAAACATCTGGCTGCCACGGATAGCGCTATCAAGGAGCTTAAAACAAGCGCAGATACTATTGCAACCCAACAAAACCGAATAAAAGAACTATCCTCCCGTATCAACACTATTTCACAATCGACCATTGACAAAAAACAGATGAGCGCCGCCATTGATGCCTTGAAAAAGGAAATGAGCGGGCGCATTGACCGGGCCGAGACTCTCCATGCCCGTGAAGTTTCCGCAATCCGTTCGGAACTTGCCGGTATTAAAAAAACGGTTAAAGCCGCACAGCACCCTGTATTGACATCCCCTGCTCCGGTTGTCTCAAAAGACCCCGGCCCTGCGCCGGCTGTCCCGGACCGGATCATGGAACAGGAGATCAAATGAATAAGGGCGTGCTTGAAAAACTCCTGGCAGCGGTGGCAAGTGGCGAAATGACCGTCAGCGACGCAACCGACTCGCTGCGTCATTTTGATTTCGAGGACATCGGGTTTGCCAGCATCGATCATCACCGGAGCTTACGCAAGGGTTTTCCGGAAACGATATTCGGACAGGATAAAACCGCAGATCAGGTGATAGGGATCATGGAAAAACTGGCCGAACATGAGCCCGTGGTCATGGTAACCCGGCTTGACGCAGACAAGGCGGACCGGGTGTGCCGCAGATTTTCCGACGCGAACTACCATCCCGAATCCCGGATATTGATAAAATCAAAAGGAGAAATCCCCGTGACCGGGAAGGGAGAAGTCCTTGTGATGTGCGCGGGCACCTCTGACATTCCGGTTGCCCAGGAAGCATATCTTACGTCCGTGGCCATGGGAAACAGAACCTCTCAAATCCGGGACGTGGGCGTTGCAGGAATTCATCGACTCTTTGTCCACAGGGAGGCAATGGAGAAGGCATCGGTTATTATAGTTGCCGCAGGCATGGAAGGCGCGCTTCCCAGCGTGGTCGCGGGCCTTGTCAACCGGCCCATAATCGGGCTTCCCACCAGCGTTGGCTACGGCACCAGCTTTTCCGGACTTACGGCCCTTTTTGCCATGTTAAATTCATGCGCTTCAAACGTGTCCGTGGTAAACATCGACAACGGATTTGGGGCGGGGTGTGTGGCGTCCACCATAAATCATCTAAGTCTATGATCTCAGTTATACAGCGGGTTAAAAAAAGTTCTGTCTCGGTTTCCGGCGAGATGATCTCAGAGATAGGCCCCGGCCTCCTGGTTCTTCTGGGTGTGGCGGAAGGCGACACCCTTGCCGACGTCAATTTCCTTTCAAACAAGATAATAAACCTTCGCATATTCGAAGACAGGCACAGAAAAATGAACCGCTCTCTGCTCGACATTGGCGGTGAAATGCTCGTTGTTTCCCAGTTCACACTTTTGGGCGACTGCCGCAAGGGACGAAGGCCATCCTTTATAAACGCCGCCCGCCCGGATATTGCCGAATCCCTTTATACGGCATTTACAGACCAGGTGCAGGCAGAGGGGATTCGTGTGGAGACCGGCAGTTTCGGGGCCATGATGGTTGTTTCCCTGACAAACGACGGGCCGGTAACCCTGATTGTGGAAAGCCCGAAAACCGGCGCTAAAAAGCAATCTGCTATAATTTCCGGGCCACTGGAATGATTGCAAACCCTTCCAGACGCATACTTGCAATGGCTAAAAAGGGCAGGCACGGGGGCATGGGCAGGCACGGGGGCATGGGCAGGCACGGGGGCATGCCCCTACTTTTCATCGTCTTTGTTTTTGTTGCATGCGCGACGGCATCCGGGATGCATACCGACACGATTGTTAGGCAAATCGGACCAAAAGATTCCCTTTTACTCGCAAACCCCGACGGATCGATACTCCTGTCTAAAAACGCCGACTTGCAAAGGATGCCGGCATCAACGCTCAAGATACTCACCGCCCTTGCCGCCATCCATTATCTCGGGGAAAATTTTTGCTTTAAAACAGATTTTTACCTGGACAAAGATATAAATCTCGTAATCAAGGGGTATGGCGATCCATTCATGGTTTCCGAACGGGTTTCATCCATTTCCGGCCGTCTGGCTGAAAAAATTTCGTCTGTCAAGGATATCATAATCGACGATACATTCGTGGCCCAACCGGTGCTGGTTCCCGGCGCGGATACAAATTCACTTCAGCCCTATGACTCGCCCAACGGCGCCTTGTGCGTAAATTTCAACACGGTTTATTATAAAACCAGACAGGGAAAATACGTGAGCGCGGAAGCACAAACCCCGCTTCTCCCCATGGTAATGCAACGGATAGAAAAAAGCGGGGAAAAAGCCGGAAGGATACTCCTTACGACCGATGAAGGTCAGGCCGCACGCTATGCGGGCGAGATGTTCGCCTTTTTTCTTGCACAAAAGGGGGTTAAAATATCAGGCAGAGTCAGGACCGGGCGTGTAAACCCTGCCTCCAGCCGGCTTATTTACACGGCATGCTCCCCTCCCCTTGCCGGGATCATTCAAAAAATCTTCAAATTTTCAAACAACTTCATGGCAAACCAGGTTCTTTTAGCTACGGGCGCCCGGGTTTACGGCAAACCGGCCACCATTAAAAAGGGAGTTCGCGCAATATCTGAATATGCGGCGAAAATTTTATTCATCCACCCAACAATAATTGAGGGCTCCGGGATTTCGCGCACAAACCAAATATCGCCGTCCATGTTTTTAAAGGTTCTGGAACGGTTTGAGCCTTATCACGGGCTGATGAAGCATGAGGGCCGCATCTTCTATAAAACCGGCACGCTTTCGGATGTGAGGAACATGGCGGGTTATATACGGGGGAAAAGTGGGCTTTATCCCTTTGTGATCTTTATTAATACACCGGATAAAACAACTGACGCGATTATAAAAAAGCTTGAAAAACTGGTACCCGTCAATTAATCACGCCCCGTCCGGCTTTTTGCCGCCGGTAATATAGGCATATGCGTTGTGGTTGTGAATCGATTCGAAATTTTCCACGGACACGGAAAACCATGTGATATTTGCATCCTCCCCGAGCACAAGGGCGATATCGCGCACAATGTCTTCCACGAACTTTGGATTGGAAAACCCCTTTTCAGTAACGAATTTTTCATCCGCCCGTTTCAGGACCGAATAAACATCGCAGGAAGCCGCGTTTTCCGCAAGCTCTATCATATCCTCGATCCAGATAAATTTCTTAAACCTTGTGGAAAGGCAGACCTCGCCCCGCTGATTATGTGCCCCGAAATCGCTTATCTCCCTTGAACACGGGCATATCGATGAAATCGGCACATTAACCTCGGAAACCAGATCGATCCGGCATTTTGAATTAATCGACCCGATCAAACGGCAGGTATAATCCATGAGCCCGGGCGCACCTGTCACAGGGGCTTTTTTTTCTATAAAAAAAGGGAAGGTAACCTCAATATGGGCAGACTCGGCGTTTAAGTGGGATTTCATCTGCTCGAGAATATCTGCGAAAATCTTGAGGGAGAGTTTGGGGGCAAGCATGTGAAGAAGCTCAACAAACCGGCTCATGTGCGTGCCCTTGCTTTCATGGGGCAAATCCACATACATGTTGATCATCGCAACCGTATGCTGTTCCCCGTTGTTCTTATCCAGAACGGTAATGGGGTAGCGCAGGCCCTTGATGCCGACCTTGTTGATTGCTATATTGCGGTGATCCCGCTCGTTTTGTACATCTTTCATGGGTTTTATCCAAAAATCGGAATACGCCCGAGCCTCTCGTTTAAGAGCAACAATAGCGTCATACTGTCCTTGCCGCCCGAAACCCCCAAGAACGATCCCCCGGATGAAATCATCGCGTAACGGGCAATGGCCCGGCCCATATCCCGGCTTATGACCTTATGAAGGTATTCCAGGCATGAGAAGACTGAAAAGCAGGCGTGCACGAGCCTGCCGGGTCATTCATCCGGCTGCTCTTCTTCCGGATTCAGATAAGTTGTATAATTCTCGGTTACAAAAACCTTGCCTGCGGCTATTTCCCGCAGGGCCGCAACCACATCCTCGTTGCCGTCGGCTTTAACCAGCCTGGGGCTCCCCTCAAGCAACTGCCTGACCCTCTTTGTAGTTGCCTGAACCAGAAAAAAACGATTCGGTATCCGTTTCAGGCAGTCTTCGACTGTTATTCGCGCCATTTCCTAACTCCTTTTATCATAATATCTCTACTAATTCGTATTCCCTCTTACCACCCGGTGCATTAATCACTATCTCGTCACCGATCACCTTACCGAGCATGGCCCGCCCAAGTGGAGATCCGATTGATATCCTTCCGCTCTTGATGTCGGATTCATCCGGACCCACAAGCTGATAGGTCACTTCGTCGCCGGTGTCAAGATTTTCCAGAACCACCCGCGAACCGAAAAGGGCGCGGTCCTTGGACAGTGTGTCCGGATCGATCACCTCGGCATTTCCCAGTTTGTATTCGAGTTCGCGAAGACGGGCATCTATTAACGACTGGCGCTCCTTTGCAGCCGAAAACTCCGCATTTTCGGAAAGATCGCCATGGGCGCGGGCCTCTTCGATGGCCCTGATATTCGCGGGCCGCTCCACAGACTTGAGCCGGGCAAGCTCCTTTTTCAGGATTTCATAACCCTGTTTTGTAATCGGTACCGGTTTCACGCGCCGACCTCCGGGATTCCATTTTTCACATACCCTGCCACCAGATCACCCACCCCGGATGTAGTGAAACCCATACGCCCGGCGGAGACATCTTTTATATCGTCTTTTAGAACCTTTTTAACCGAAGCCTCAACCCTGGCCGCAGCATCAGCCTCGCCCAGGGTTTCGAGCAGAAGCTGGGTCGCCGAAATGGCGGCCAGGGGGTTTATGACCTGCATTCCGGTATATTTCGGCGCTGACCCGCCGATGGGCTCGAACATGGAAACGCCTTCGGGATTGATGTTCCCGCCTGCGGCAATTCCCATTCCGCCCTGGATCATGGCCCCGAGGTCGGTGATGATATCCCCGAACATGTTGTCGGTCACGATCACGTCAAACCACTCGGGATTTTTTACCATCCACATGCATGTGGCGTCCACGTGAGCGTAATCGGTTTTTATGTCCGGATATTCTTCGGCTACCGCATAAAACGCCCGTTCCCAGAGGTCGAATGCATGAGTTAAAACATTTGTCTTGCCGCACAGGGTAAGTTTCTTTCCCTTGTTACGCTTGCGGCAGTATTCAAATGCGTACCTTATGCACCGTTCAACACCCTTACGGGTGTTTATGGATTCCTGGACCGCAACCTCGTCGGGCGTGCCTTTTTTCAGGCATCCGCCCGCGCCGGTATACAGGCCTTCGCTGTTTTCCCGGACCACGACAAAATCGATTTCATCGGGTCCTTTATCCTTGAGGGGTGTTTCAACACCTTCATAGAGCTTTACGGGACGCAGGTTGATGTACTGGTCAAGGTCGAATCGAAGTTTAAGTAAAATCCCCTTTTCCAGAATGCCGGGTTTTACCTTTGGATTGCCGATGGCGCCAAGAAAAATAGCATCGGCTTTTTTAAGATCTGCAATGGTTTTGTCGGAAAGTATTTCGCCGGTCTTTAAATAATGGTCCCCGCCCAGAGGGTAATTAGTGAAATTTAATTTAAAGCCGAAGGTGTCCGCTGCGGTTTTTAATACCTTGACCCCTTCGGCAACAACTTCCGGGCCGGTCCCGTCCCCGGGAATAACGGCGATGGAATAACTCTTTGTCATGATTTACACTCCAAAATAATATAATCTGATAAAAAGTCCGTCAAGCGGACACATCCTCTTTCTTAAGGTATCCGATGATCGTGCTTCCGGCCTTTACCTTTTCGCCGGCAGAAACGGTAATCCTTGTGTCGGGAGGAAGATAAAGGTCAACCCGGGACCCGAAACAGATCATGCCGAAACGGCTGCCGGCGGCAACTGAATCGCTTTCCGCCTTCCGGCAGATAATCCTGCGGGCGACCAGCCCGGCGATCTGCACCACGCCGACCCTGGTCCCGTCTTCCATTTTAATAACAATGGCATTATGTTCATTTTTAGTGGACGCTTCGGTCTTGTCTGCGGGTAAAAACCGGCCCGGCCGATAGGTTATGGACTCGATGACTCCATTTACGGGTATCCGGTTTACATGCACGTTAAAGACGTTCATGAATATCCCGACCTTCATGCAGGGGCCAGTCACAAAGGGATTTTCCTTCACAACCGACGCACTGACCACCCGGCCGTCGGCCGGACAGATTACTGCATTTTCAATATCCGGGGTGACCCGGTCAGGATCACGGAAAAAAGCACAAATAAACCCCGTGACAAAAAGGGCCGACAGGGTCAGGCATTTCAAACCAATAAGGGCCAGAATAAGAGTGACAAATGCCGATGCGGCAATGATCGGATAACCCGGCCGGGCCACTGGAAAAGCCGATCCCTGCGCGGGATCGGCCCAGATGTATTTATCCATTATAACATTCCTTTAGTATATTCCACAGGGCACTTGCTTTTAAGCTCTTGTGATTATCAGCCTGAGGAAGGTGTGTCAATAAAAAGTGAAAGGATCTGGATATTCACAGGCTTTTCTTCGCATCGGGCGGGCGGACATAAACCGGAGCAAGAGTTTCCGGCAAATCCGGGCCATGTTCGCAAAGACGGGTCCGGGCAAGGCCTGCCACAAACGTTGGATTAATCAGATTGGACCCGGCCGGGACAAACACGGCCGATTCCCCAAGACTTTCAAGTATTTCCCGTTTTGCGGCATATGCGCCGGTCCCGACGAACAGGCAGGGCGTCTTGATTGCCGCTGTCACGGCTGCAACAGGACCCACCCCGGCAGGCTGCACCTCCACGAGCCTGCCTTCATCGTTCCCATATACCGCGAAATACACCTCATGTTTGCGCGCATCAATTATTGAACAGACCAAGGCAGTGCTCGTAACAAAAGGCGCTGCCAGGGCCTCAAGGGAGGATACTCCGCAAACCGGTTTTCCCGCAGCCATGGCAAGGCCCTTTATTACGGCCATCCCTATCCTGAGCCCGGTAAAGCTCCCAGGCCCCGTGGTTATGGCAAAAGCATCGATGTCGGGCACAGAAACACAAGCCGCATCGAGCGCGCTTTTTATCAGACCCATGACGGACCTGGAATGGGTGCACCCCGGATTTATCGTCATGGACGCGCAGACCCGCTCGTCATCGACAATCGCCACGCCACATGTTGGAGTCGCGGTATCAACGGCGAGTATTTTCATTTACCGGGAGCCTCTTTTGATTTCCCGGCTGATTTTCGAACTGATTTTTTTGATGACTTCCGTCCTGTTTCAGCGATGAACACGCCATTGCCAATGGCGATTTCAAGGGCTTCGTCAATGGTTGAAACCGGCATGAACCGGACTTTCTTTAAAACGGTCTTTGGTATCTCCATCAAATCCGATTTATTTTTCTCGGGTATTATAATGGTCGTGATTCCCGCCCGCAATGCCCCGATGGACTTTTCCCTTAACCCCCCGATGGGAAGAATCCGGCCCCGCAATGAAATTTCTCCGGTCATGGCCACTAACCTGTCTACCGGTCGATCCGTAAGCGCGGAAATCAGGGCCGTTGTCATTGATATCCCGGCCGACGGTCCATCCTTTGGTATGGCCCCGGCCGGCACGTGAATATGGATATCAGTGTTTTCAAACACTTTTTTCTCAATTCCCAAGGCTTTGCGCCTTGACCGCGCAAAGGTAACCGCAGCCCTGGCGGATTCCTGCATGACATCCCCGAGCTGGCCGGTGATGATAAGCTCGCCTTTCCCGTCGATGAGCGAAACCTCTATATAAAGGACCTCACCTCCCACCTGGGTCCAGGCAAGGCCGGTTGCGAGGCCCACCTGGCTGTCGTCCTGGTCCAGTTCGGGGATGAACTTCGGCGGGCCGAGGTACTTGTGGAGATTGCCGCATGAAATCGTAAAACGGCCTTTCTTACCCTCGGCGATTTTTCGGGCGACCTTTCTGCACAGGGCCGCAAGCTCACGCTCCAGGTTCCGCAATCCCGCCTCGGAAGTATATTGGGTGATGATTCGCTCAAGAGCTGTCGGGCTTACGGACAAATCCTGTTCCGTAAGTCCGTTGTCCAAAAGCTGCCTTGGAAAAAGGTACTTTTTGGCAATAGCGGTCTTCTCTTCCTCCGTATAACCCGGAAGCTGAATCACCTCCATCCGATCGAGCAAGGCATATGGGATAGTATCCGTTATGTTTGCGGTCAGTATGAACAAGACCTTTGACAGATCAAAGGGCATGTTTACAAAATGGTCCACAAAGCCGACATTCTGCTCGGGATCAAGGGCCTCCAGCAGGGCAGACGCGGGATCGCCTCTGAAATCCACTCCAATCTTATCCACCTCGTCCATCATGAAAACAGGGTTGTTGGTCTTGCACTGGGAAAGCCCCTGGAGAATTCTTCCGGGCATGGACCCGATATAGGTCCGCCGATGCCCTCGGATCTCGGCCTCGTCTCTTATCCCTCCCAGAGACATTCGAAAAAATTTACGATTCATGGCCGTGGCAATGGCCTGGCCCAGGGAGGTTTTACCCACGCCGGGAGGGCCCACAAAACAGAGAATCTGCCCCTTTTTCTTGGGATTGAGTTTCCGTACGGAAAGATATTCGAGGATCCGGTCTTTTACGGGCGCAAGGCCATAATGCCGTTCATCCAGAACTTCCTTGGCGGCTTTGATATCAATCAGATCTTTTGTGGACTTGCTCCAGGGCAGTTCAACGAGCCAGTCCATGTACGTGCGTATAATCGTCGCCTCTGATGAATCCGGATGCATCTGTTCAAGGCGGGATAATTGCTTCTCACATTCCTTTTGCGCCTGCGCCGGCATCCTGGCCTTGCGGATCTTTTCCATGAATTCGGTGATATCCTCTGACCGTTCATCCATGTCCCCAAGTTCCCGGTGAATGGCCCTGGCCTGCTCACGCAAAAAATAATCCCGCTGGTTTTTGGATATTTCATCGCGCACGGTGGACTGAATCTTGGCCTGAACGGTAGAAAGCTCAACCTCCCGGGTCAAATAATTATTTACCTCCATCAACCGCTCCATGGAGTCGTCTATTTCAAGCAGTCCCTGGGCTTCCTCGATTTTAAGTTTCAGGTTCGAGGCCACAAGATCGGCGAGTTTACCGGGATCATTGATCTCGCCTAAGAGTATTCCGATTTCACCCGTGTATTCACCCCTGATGGTGAGAATTTTTTCGCAATGCTCCCGTACAATACGCATCAGTGCCTGATGTTCCAGTTCAATTTTTTCAGGCGGCTCTTCCTTAATCACATGGAGTTTGACTTCGTAATGGGTCTTGCAATTTATAAACCTTTGGATCTTCGCCTTTTCAATGCCGTGCACCAGGACCTTGAAATGCCCGTCCGGGAGTTTCAAAATACGCAATATCCTGCATACGGTCCCGACCCTGTATATCTCGCGCGGTCCCGGATCATCCGCAAGCGGGTCCCTCTGAGTGGCAAGCAAGACGAGCCTGTCTTTTTTCATGGCCTCGTCAACGGCCTTTAAGGACTTGTCGCGGCCGATGAAAAGGGGAAGCACCATGTCATTAAAAATAACGATGTCCCTGACGGGAAGAACGGGAATCCTGTCCGGTATTTCTATGTCACGCGGATCGTTTTCATCAATTAACCGGATCAGGTCGTCCTTGTCTCTTTCAGCCATTATTTCTCCCGGAATATCTTTAACGGTTATGGAGTATAACTCATTTTTGACGTACTTGTGGAAAAATCTGTTTTACATACGCCGGTCGTGTGGTAAACACAATATAAATTCCCGGCGGGCCGACAACCGGCTGCCCGGCCAATCTTCTTACAAAGTAATACGGATAACATTTATGTCAAATCCGGCAATAATAATCGCGGCCCTTGTTTTTGGGGCCTGCATCGGCAGCTTTTTAAACGTCTGCATCTACCGCATCCCGGCAGGAGAATCAATCGTAAGCCCGGGCTCGAAATGCCCGGGGTGCGCAAGGCCCATACGCGCCTATGACAATATCCCGGTTGTCAGTTTTATCCTTTTGATGGGCAGATGCCGGGCCTGCGGGCAAAAAATATCATTCAGGTATCCGATGGTCGAACTCATCACCGCCGGATTTGCCGCCTGCAGCATCCTTAAATACGGGCTTTCACCGGCGGCCCCGCTCATTTTTGCCTTTATCTGCGCGCTTATCGTCATAACCTTTATTGATATCGACCACAGGATCATCCCGGATGCAATAAGCCTTTCAGGCATCCCCATCGGTCTTTTTGCATCGCATTTTTTCCTTGACCTCCCTCTTTCAGACGGCCTGATCGGTATCCTTGCGGGCGGGGGGAGCCTCTTTTTAGTGGGGTTTGGCTACAGGCTAATAACCGGGATCGAAGGAATGGGCGGAGGAGACGTGAAGCTTCTTGCCATGATCGGTGCGGTCATAGGGTGGCAGGGCGTTGTTTTCACGCTCTTTGCGGCCTCGGTGACGGGCTCGGTAATAGGCCTTGCGTTGATGCTCGCAAACGGAAAAGACATGAAGCTCGCGGTGCCCTTCGGCCCGTTTCTTTCCATGGGTGCGGTATTATACATTTTTTTTGGGCAGTTTCTCATCTCCTGGTATTTTGGCACAGGCCGGCTGTTTTGAAAGACTGTTTGCCTCTATGGAGCCGGCCGGGTTTCTTTTCCGGCGATTGACTTTTTACGAGATCATCAAAATTGACAAGAGCGTTAAATCTGTCTTGACACTTTTCTCCACTGCCCGTATTCTTTTTTTGCATCCCGGTTTCAAGGCTGATTCCGCTTCTTTTGAATAAATGCCGTTTCATGGCCGGCCCCGGCGGATCGGGGACATATCCGTTCCGTATTCAACCCCATTTACCCCCAACACAATGAGAGGAAAAGCAACATGAACAAGACCGATTTAGTAAGCAAGGTGGCGGAAGTCGTGGCTACGAAAAAAGAGGCCCAGGCCGCAGTTGACACGGTTTTATCGGCGATCACGGATTCGCTTGCCGCAGGCGATACCGTAACGCTGGTGGGTTTCGGCACGTTTAAAACCGTAAAAAGAGGCGCCCGCACGGGCAGAAACCCGCAGACCGGAAAGACCCTGGAGATCGCGGCCCGCACCGCCGCCAAGTTCACACCGGGAAAGGCTTTAAAGGATGCCGTGAATTAAAGCCCGCATTTACAGCATCAAACAAAACGGCAAATTCCCCGGGCCGGAAGTCAAAGCCCCGGCCCGGAGACTTTTGCCATGACACTTCAAAAAAAGGAATGCCCTCATTCGGTAATACCGGGGCGCTCATGTCAAAAAGGAGCTTCGGAAATGAGTCGCGATAAGCGCTCCTGTCAGATAAATAAGAATATCTTGCGGTCGTGTTTCCTGTCCCTGTTTTTCTGTCTGCTCGCCCTCGTGTCCCGGCCCGGAACAGCCATTGCCGGAAACTTCGAGGTGGGGAGCGTGGCGCTGAACAACACGTTATCCACCCCCTCCTTTACCACAGTGACCTTTACCAACACCTATGCCACGACTCCCGTGGTCTTTGCCATGGCCACCAGCGACGGGAGTCAACCCTGCTCGATAAGGATCAAAAACGTCACCACCACGGGGTGCGACATGTGCCAGGTGGAGCCGGACAATCAGGACGGCGGGCACGTTGCCATGACCGTTCATTATCTTGCAATCGAGACCGGAACCACTATCCTGCCAAACGGTGATTCAATTTACGTAACCACCCACGATACCCAGACCGTGCAGTGCGCGACCAATGTCGGTTGTACCGCCGGATGGGACACCGTGGCCTTTCCGGGCGTGGGCTCCACCCCGGCGGTGATCACCCAGATCCAGACCATGGTAAATGAAACAGGCACCCCGCCGTCCACCACGTCCACGCCCTGGCTCACCGTGGCCGCGTCAAACGTAACCACATCGAGCGTGGACGTAGCCCTGGAGCGCGCCGAGGTGGCCACCGGAGTCGTATCATCAAACGAAACCATCGGCATCGCGGTCATGGAGGGTGGACTTTCAGGCACGTTCACAGACGGTTCAGGCACCACCGTCACCTATGAATCGATCGTGGCAACCAGCGCCATCCAGGGCTGGGCCAACGGATGCTTTGACGTGAGCTTCACCAACACCTACACCACCACTCCCCTGGTCATGGCGTCCATGAACTCGAGAAACGGAAACAACGGCGGGTGGCTGAGGCGCTGCGATCTCACCACATCCTACGTGGGCCTCACTGTGGACGAGGATCAGTACTATGACTCGGATCGAAGCCATATCCTGGAAGACGCCGGTGTCCTGGTCTTTTCCCTGAACTTTGACGCCTCGGGCGTGCCGGACAACCCCACGGTCGCCATATCGGAAGTCGGGTGGATGGGGACGTACGCATATCCGGAAGACGAATGGATCGAGCTTTACAATAACACCACTGCCCTTATCAACCTCTCGGCCTGGACCCTTGCCGCAAAGGACGGAACCCCGAACATCGCCTTAACCGGTACCATAGCGGCAAAATCATATTATCTTCTCGAGCGGGACGACGACTGGACCATCTCGAATCTTACGGCAGACCAGATATACACCGGCGAACTCCAGGACACGGGCGAGCAGCTTGAACTAAAAAACTCCGGGGGCACGCTGATCGATGTCGTCAATCCCGACGGCGGAGGCTGGCCCGGGGGGAGCACTTTCAACTACGCATCCCTGGAGCGGGTCGTCACCCACAACCCCGGAACCGACGACAACTGGCAGACCAGCGACGGGACAGTGCAGAGGGCCAAGGCCGCAGATGGAGACCTGATCAGGGGAAACCCCCTCTCCCCGTCATCCCCACCAGAGGCGGGCCGGGCTCTTGATCTTGACGGGATCGACGATTTCGTGTCCGTAAACGACACGGCCACCCTCGACCTTTCATCATCCGGCACCCTGGAGGCATGGATCAAGGTATCGACCTTTTCGGACAACGCGACAATCATCGCCAAGGGGGATTCCGCCGCAGACGAGGCGTATGTTTTAAAATTCGGGGCCGGCGCGGATAACAAAAAGCTTGTCCTTACCGTGAACGACGGCACGAATTCAGACACGGTCACCTCAACATCGGAGCTGATGCTCCACAAGTGGTACCACGTGGCCGGAACCTGGGACAATACGGCCGGCACATCCGATCTTGTCATATATATAAACGGCATTTCCGACAATACCGGCGACTGCCGGAGAAATGCGCAGAACGCCTCGGGAAAACTGAGGATCGGCGCGAGGTATGCAACCGTGGCAAACCCCTTTACGGGCAGCATCGACGAGGTGCGCGTCTGGAATACGGCCAGGAGCGCTTCGGATATACAGAACAACCTTTGCTTAAAACTCTCCGGCGCCGAAACCGGGATCGTGGCCTACTGGCGTTTCGACCATAAAGCCGGGAACAAATGCACCGATTTTTCAGACAACCAGTCCAACGGGACCATGACCAATATGACTCCCGCAACCGCCCGGGTCACCTCGGGCGCGCCTCTGGGCGATGACATGACGGCCGATTTTTCCAGTCCTTCCTCCATATTCCTGGCAAGCTCTCTTGGCGACAGACTCACGGTGAAATCCATCACCGGCTCGCCCACGGGCGTGGTGATCTACCGGGTCGACATGTCACCCGGTGACATCTTCGGGCCCGTCCACTGGCGGCTTTTTGAAAACAACTCTCATTTCTTCGGGGTATTCATGGCCGGCGGTACTGATCCGACCTACACGGCCGAGTATAATTACACCGGTATTCCCCTTCTGCTGCGCGAAAACCGGCTGAAAATGGCTTACCGCCACAGGGCCGGCCTGCAATGGATCGATTCGGACGCCACGCTCGATACGGGAGCAAACACCCTTACAAAGACCGGACAAACAGGGACTGAGTACATCCTCGGCCAGCTCGTGGACCCGAGAAACGCCATAGACTATGACGGTGCCGACGATTATGTCACCGTTCCCGACGACGCCACCCTTGACCTGGATAATTCAGGAACCCTGGAGGCATGGATATATGCGGACACCCTGACGGCAAACGCGGGGATACTGCTCAAAGGCACGACCGCCGCGTGCTATGGTTTCGGGTCGGGCGGCGGCGCCGCCGGAACCGTATTTAACGGCGGCGCAAGCTCGAACATCGGGTTTGTTGTGGGCAATACCGCAGGCGGAAACTACCTGCTCACCGGATCGGCTACCCTTACAACAGGCCAATGGTACCATGTTGCCTGTGTATGGAGCAACACGGCAGGCGCCGATTCCATGACCATTTACATCGACGGGGTTCAGGATACAAACTCCGCCGCCAACATAGACAACGCGTCCCGGACAAACAACGAAGCCCTGGAATTCGGCAGACAGGCAATCGACACAATCTATTTTGACGGGAAGATCGACGACATCCGGGTATGGAACACGGCCAGAACCCAGGCCCAGATCCAGGACGCCATGTGCAGGAAACTCACGGGAAGCGAATCAGGACTGGTCGGGTACTGGAGGTTTGACGAGGAATCTTCGAGTACGACCTGCCTGGACCAGACGGCCAACAATAATAACGGCGTCATGACGAATTTCGCCGACGTCGCAACCGCCAGAACCTGCTCCGAGGCCCCCATCGGCGATGCGTGCGCATACGACTTCACCGGCACGGCCCCCGGGGATTTTACCGCCTCCATCGCCCATGTTGACGGGGATTTTTTCACGGCAACCGGCGACGGCGGCACGTGGAGCACGGCCAATAACTCCGGGATAGAGGTCTACCGCCTGGACGAGCCGTCCGTATACCCTCCGGATATCGGATCCGATCCCTATCTCCGCTCGCCCAACGGGCTTACCCCTCCGGCCGGGTGGTCCTCCCTCGACTATACCCGGTATTGGGGCGTGTTTGTCACCGGCGGCGTCACCCCGACCTATACCGCTGTTTACGATTACGGGAACAACCCCATGACGCCGGTGGACGACTCCGTGGTGGGGCTTGCAACCAGAAGCGATTACTGCCAGGCGATCTGGAGCGATTCAGGCGCCACACTCGACACAACGGGAAACACCCTCACCACCACCGGCCAGTCAGGAACCGAA
Organism: Deltaproteobacteria bacterium; assembly: GCA_013151835.1. GTDB lineage: Bacteria > Desulfobacterota > Desulfobacteria > Desulfobacterales > Desulfosalsimonadaceae > JAADHK01. The sequence continues at coordinate 33,413 of JAADHK010000097.1, read as the reverse complement.
TACGTGTTCGGCGGGGCCGGGGCTCCGCTCGCCATCACACTTGCGGCATTTTCAGCGGCCCCCTGCGCGGACCGTGACTGCATCGAGGTGACATGGACCACCTCCGTTGAACTCGACACTCTGGCCTACCGGATCTGGCGGTCGGACAATGAAGACGGCCCCTACGGGATTATTTCTCCCGGCATGATTTACGCCACCGGGGCAAATGCCCTTTCAGGAGAAACCTACACATTTACCGACAACGATATTTCTGCGGCGGACGCTTCCCGTCATTACTACAAGCTCGAATCGATCCCGGATTCGGCAAATGCCGAAAGCGAATTCTACGGGCCGGTAAATGTTGCGGCTCCGAAAAACACCAGGCGATACAAATCATCGGCTTCAGTGGATACGCCTGCATCGGAGAATCACAACATCTGCTTTATTTCCGTTATCGAATGGTAGACTGCGGGCGATCACCGAGTGATCGTTCAGAGCTCGTCATTTGCTGTTCCACTTCGCATTGGTGCTTTTCTGCTTTGCCGACCCCAGGCTGTGCGGAAAAAAAGATTCCATGTCGTCCACGTTCCTCCCTGTGAGATCCGCCCTGCCCGGGCCGGTTTGTGAACAACGGCAGAGTAAAAAGGCGTTAAAACGCCCTGTTTTTCGACCATCTAAAGCAGGAACATATATGAAATTAGACATTGAAAGAAATATCGCCATCTTCTTCTTTCTTGCACTGGTCATGCTGGCCGGCGTCGGCATCACCTCCTATTACAGCACCGGCAGGCTGCTGAATGACCTTGCCGTGGTGGACAAGACTATTAAAGTAAAAGATACGCTTTCTTCGCTGCTTGCGGACATTGCGGACGCAGAGACAGGAAAGCAGGGCTTTGTCATAACGGGCGATGATACCTACCTGGGATATTATACTCTTGGAATTTCATCCGCAAACAGACATTACAAAGACCTGTGCCGCCTTTACGGCCAAAATCCCGCCGTCGAAAAAGAACTCGAGGTTCTCCGCCTGCTGATGGACAGAAAACTCGCGGAACTGAAAAACGCGGTTGCCTTACGGAAAAACATGGGATTTGAAGCCGCAAGGGATATTGTGATGACCGGCGCCGGCAAAAAGACCATGGACAATATCCGAAAAATTCTGGCCTCAATGGGAAACCGGGAAGATTTACTTTTTCAAAAACGCAAAGCCGCAGCCGTTTCAGATGTTCAAAAGACCATCGCGTTTATTGTCCTGGCTATTGTCTCCGGACTTTTAATCATGGGATTGGCTTTTTTTTTCTTTTTCCGCGCCATGGCCGAACGGCGGAGCCTCATTGACGAACTTAATGACACAAATACCAGGCTAGAACAAGAAAGCCTTATGCGCAAAAAAAAGGAAAAGCAGGTCAGGGATGTATCCGAGCGCCTGAAACTCGCGACTTTTGCAGCGGAAATCGGGGTGTGGGACTGGGATATAAGCTCGGGCGTCCTGATCTGGGACAGGACCATGTACGCGATTTACGGGATTCACCCGGACCGCTTTACCAACACCTACGACGACTGGCGGCAAAGGATCCTTCCCGAAGATCTGGGCCGGGTCGAGGACGAAATTCAGACGGCCCTGCGCGGAGAAAAGGATTTTGACACCGATTTTCGCGTCATGACCGGCGACGGCCTGCGCGTGATCAAGGCATGTTCCCTGGTGCAGAAAAACCCCGAAGGCGGGCCCGTACGCATGACCGGCATCAATATGGACATAACCAAACAGCACGAAGCAGAAGAGAAATTGAAAAATGCGAAAAAAATCGCCGAGGCCGCCAGCCGGGCCAAGAGCGAATTTTTAGCCAACATGAGCCATGAGATCCGCACGCCCTTAAACGGGATCATGGGAATGATCGAGCTTCTCGGCAACACCGGCCCCACCGGCCGCCAGAAGGAATTTTTAGACATGGCCCGCCATTCGGCCGAGTCGCTTTTAACGGTAATAAACGATATCCTCGATTTTTCCAGGATCGAGGCCGGCCGCCTGGAACTCGACTATCAGCCGTTCATCATGCGGGATGTCGTTGAAAATACCGCCGCGACCATGGGGATCGAGGCATTTGCAAAGGGCCTGGAGCTGGCCGTACGCATCGACCCGGATGTCCCTCAATGGGTGATTGGCGACTCGGTCCGTTTCAGGCAAGTGATTGTAAACCTTTTGGGAAACGCCCTCAAGTTTACCCACCGGGGGGAGATATATTTCTCAATGTGGAAATTGCGGATGAAAACCCGCCTGTATCTTTTGGAAACGTGATGCTCCTGGTTTCCATTAAAGACACCGGCATGGGAATCGAACCGGAAAAGCAGGAAAAAATATTTGAAATGTTTTCACAGGCAGACTCTTCCACGACCCGGGAGTTCGGGGGTACCGGCCTCGGGCTCTCCATATCCTCGCAGCTTGTCTCCATGATGGGGGGAAGGATGTGGGTGGAAAGCAGGGGCGCCGGCAAGGGGTCGACTTTCTATTTCACCTTGGAATTTAAGGCCGTTGAAGATAAAACCGCCAAACCGCCCGCCATTTCCGATCTTTCTGCCTTCAGGTTCCTTGCCGTGGATGACAACACCACCAACCGGCGGATATTAGAAGAGTTGCTTGGAAACTGGGGGCTTGACATCACGGTTACGGAAAGCGGCCCGAAAGCCTTGAACGAACTTGAAAAAGCGGCTTTTAAAAAAAAGCCGTTTCACATACTCATCTCAGATTATAATATGCCGGAGATGAACGGACTCGATTTATGCGAAAGGATACGTGAAAACCCTGTGTTTGCGGGCATCCTGCTCATAATCCTTTCCTCTGCGGGCGGAAATGAATGTTCTGTTGCGCTCAATCGCGGGTTGATAGACGCCCTGCTTTTAAAACCGGTAAGACAGTCACAATTGTTAAACGCCATCCAGAGGGTCATGGGAACCATGGCTTACGGTCCGGACCGGGAAGACGGCCCGAAAGCGGTAAAGGGAAATGAAAACCACCCGCAACGCCTTGATATCCTTTTGGCGGAAGACAGCGAGATCAACCAGGCCGTGGCCACGGGCCTTCTCGAGGCTGCGGGGCACAGGGTAACTGTTGCGAGAAACGGTCTTGAAGCCATTAACTCGCTTAACGAAAAACGATTCGACCTCGTGCTCATGGATATCCAGATGCCGGAGATGGACGGCCTTGCCGCGACCCGGGAAATCAGGAAACAGGAAGCCCGGGCCGCCGGGCAAAAAGCCTGCGACAAGCGGGCCGGGGATGAAAACGGGGGGACAGGCCCGCCCCGCGTCCCAATCATTGCCCTGACGGCCCACACCATGACCGGGGACAGGAAAAAGTGCCTGGAAGTGGGAATGGACGGATACGTATCAAAACCGCTTCGGCCGGACGAACTGTTTACGGCCATCAAGGCGATTCTGTCCGAAAAACCTGATGAAGATAAAAACACGCCCCCATTGCCGGGGGAATACGGCAGGAATGATATTTTCGACCTGGATGCAGCCCTTTTGCCCGTGGACGGAAACCTGAAACTCCTTAAGCAGATCATATCCATATTTCTCGAAACAGGGCCGGGACTCGTGGCGGACATCAGGGCCGCAATCGATTCGGGCGACCCGGCCGCACTTCGGGAAACGGCCCACAGACTCAAGGGCACACTCGACAATTTCGGCGCGCACCGGGCGAGAACAGCCGCGTTCAACCTTGAAAAAATCGGCGAAGCCGGGGACCTGTCCGCAGGCAGTAAAGCTCTGGTTGAAATCGAGGCGGAGGTCAAAAGATTTATGGACGCCATCCTATCCTTTAATGAAGGAGGAGAACGATGAGGGTACTGGTCATCGAGGATGATCCCATCACCCGCACCACCCTTCGGGCCGATTTAGAGGAATGGGGATACGAGCCCGTGGCGGCTGAAAACGGAGAGAACGCCTGGAACCTGCTTGATGCACCCGACCCACCGCGCCTTGTAATCGCGGACTGGATGCTGCCGGGCATGAGTGGAATCGAGGTCTGCAGGCGCATCAGGCAAAAAAAGGATGGCGGGCCATTTTACGTGATCATGCTCACCGGCAGGATCACCACCGAAAACATGGTGACAGCCTTCGAGGCCGGGGCCGATGATTATATCGTCAAACCGTTTTCCGGGCGGGAGCTTCGGGCCAGGCTTCTGGCCGGGGTCCGTATCCTTGCGCTCCTTTCAAAGGCGTCGGATGAAAACCTTGATGCAGAGGAATCTTCTTTTACCCTTGATCTTGGTCTGCCGCCGGACCGGAGGGTTCTCGTGGCCGAGGATGACGCGATCTCGCGTACTGTCCTGATTGAAAATTTCGCCGAATGGGGTTACAAGGCAGTCCCGGTTGCAAACGGGGACAAGGCCATAGAAATTCTTGAAGGCGATGATCCCCCGAACATCGCGGTTCTCGACTGGATGATGCCGAAAACCGACGGGGTCGAGGTATGCAGGACGGTCCGGTGCCATAAAAGAACGCCTCCCCCCTACCTGATCATGCTCACGGCCAAGGGCGATACCAGGGAAGTCGTGGCCGCGTTTGACGCCGGGGCCGACGACTATCTGCGCAAACCCTTTTCAGGCCCCGAACTGCGGGCCCGTATCAATGTCGGATTCAAAATGATACGGCTCCAGACCCTTCTGACCGAAAGGGCCGAAAGGGCCGAGGCCGGGTATAGAGAGATATTTGAAAACGTCACCGAAGGAATATTCAGGCTTGCGCCCCACGGCCGGCTTCTCCTGGTAAACCCGGCAATGGCCCGGTTTTTCGGATTTGCTTCACCAAGACAATTGATAGCATCGGATTTTTTAATCACGAAAAAACTCTTTACGGATCCCGACCGCTTTGAAGAATTCAGACAAGTGCTTGAAAAAAAAGGAAGAGTAAACGAATTTGAACTCGAGATATTTAAAAAAGACGGTTCAAAAACCTGGATATCCATAAACGCCAGGGCCAGGCGCGATGAAGCCGGGGAACTCGAATCATACGAAGGGACCGTAACCGATATCACCAAGAGGAAATGGGCCGAAAAAAAGCTTGCGAAATACAACCTGGACCTCGAGAAAATGGTTGATCAAAGGACAGCGGCCCTGAAAAACGCGGTCATGGAGCTTGAGACCGCGAAAAAGGCGGCGGAAGCCGCCAACACGGCCAAAAGCGAATTTCTGTCCAACATGAGCCACGAACTGCGCACCCCGCTAAACGCGATCATCGGCTTTTCAGAGGTGCTGCAGGACGAATATTTCGGCACGCTCAACAAAAAGCAGGCCGAATATCTCAAGGATATACTTGAAAGCGGCAACCACCTGTTATCCCTTATAAACGATATCCTCGATCTCTCAAAAGTCGAGGTGGGCAAGATGGAGCTCCGGCTTTCCGCCGTAAACATCAAAGACCTCCTTGAAAACAGCCTCGTCATGATCAGGGAAAAGGCCATGAAGCACGGGATCAACATCGAACTCTTTTTCGATGGCGATGTGCCGGATATTGATATTCACGCAGACGAGCGCAAGCTCAAACAGGTGATGTTTAATCTCCTGTCCAACGCGGTAAAATTCAGCAATGACAACGGCATGATAAGAATATCGGCTGAAAAAAAGAAAAACGCCCTCCGCATAACCGTTTCAGATACAGGCATCGGCCTTGCAAAGGAAGAGACGGAAAAAATTTTCGAAGAGTTTCACCAGGCTGCGGGCGGTCTTACCGGCAAGACGCCCGGCACCGGCCTGGGGCTTTCACTGACGAGAAAGCTGCTTCAACTCCACGGGGCTGAAATCAGTGCGGAAACCGGGGGACCCGGTAAAGGAAGCCGGTTTATCGTCACCCTCCCCCTGAAACAAAAACGCGGTCCCGGATCCGCGCAGCCTGTGCCCGTCATGGAGTCGGACATACTTTTGCTGAATCATTTAAGGCGATTTATAAGCCTTGCAAAACGGAACAAAAAGCCCTTTACCCTCTTACGGATACACGGGAAAGGAAGTAGAGGAGAGCTTGCAATCGCAAAAAATCATATTATCTTAAAAATCCTGGAAAATGATAAAAGGGGCTATGACTTCATGCGTACATATAAAAACGGGGATATCGACCTGATCTTTCCCGAAACCGGGCCGGAGGATGCAAAAGCGGTTTTCAATCGCCTGGCCGGGAAAATCGAATCCGCCCTTTCCGGAAAAAGAATTTCATTTTCCTGGGCCGTTTTTCCCGATCACGGGGAGACGGCCGAAATACTTATAGGTCGGGTCACGGAACAGGCCGGGGGTGCCTTATAAAAGGCGGGGAAAAGAATTCAATAGAGCAAGAGCAAAATGGAAAAGACAATATTAATCGTGGAAGATGATACGCAAAACCGTAAGCTGGTTAAAGAGCTTCTTGCTACCAGGGGATATCGGATCATCGAGGCTGAAAATGGAAAGCAGGGAGTTGTGCTTGCCGCTGAAAAAAAACCGGACCTCATCCTCATGGATGTCCAGATGCCGGTGATGAACGGGCTTGACGCAATGAAAATCATCAAGGCGGATGATGACACAAAATCCATACCCGTTATTCTCCTTACGGCATTCGCCATGAAGGAAGATAAAGAAAGATTCTGCAAATCCGGATGCGACGGGTATATCACAAAACCCATGGACACCCGAAAATTTATTAAGATCATAGGGGAGTACCTGGCCGGGGCTGGTTAAAGCGGTGTGGGAGACACGGCCGGTTGACGCTCCGCCCTGCCCGCCCCCGTCCTTGAGCCACTTTGCTCCCGGGTCCGTTCCGGACGCGGGAGAAAGACTAAAAAGTCTGAATATTCCGGAGGAAAATGATCATGGAAAAACCGAGGATTCTGGTGGTGGATGACGAGGAGCGTAACCTGCGCCTCATGGAAGCCCTTCTCATGCCGCTCGGCTACAGTTTTTTTTCCGCCAATGACGGAGAAGAGGCAATTGAAAAAGTAGCGGAAATTTCCCCCGATCTGATTCTGCTTGACGTCATGATGCCGAAAATGGATGGCTTTGAAACAGCCAAACGCTTAAAGGAAAAAGACGGTACGGCTATTATCCCCATCGTCATGGTCACATCTCTTTCCGGAGTCGCGGATCGCGTCCGGGCCCTTGAGTCGGGAGCGGACGATTTTCTGACAAAACCCGTGGATAAAACCGAGCTTGCGGCAAGAGTCCAATCCCTTCTCAAGGTCAAGGCCTACAACGATCATATGCAAAACTATCAAAAAGCCCTCGAAGATGCGGTGGAAAAACAGACCGGGCAATTGAGGCTGGCCTTTGAGAAAATCAGGAAAGCATCCCTGGAAACCATTTACAGGCTTTCCAGGGCCGCCGAATACAAGGATGAGGATACCGGCGCGCACACCCTGCGCATGAGCAATTACTCGGCTGCGGTGGCCCGAAAAATGGGACTGAACGAAAAAACGGTGGAATCGATCCTGTATGCCGCGCCCATGCACGATATCGGGAAAATCGGGACCCCGGACCGGATTCTTTTAAAACCCGGAAAGCTCGATGCCGATGAATGGAAGATCATGAAGGAGCATGCGGCAAACGGCGGAAGGATTCTCGAGGGATCGGGGGCAGGGTTTATCGAGCTGGGCCGGGTGATTGCCATGAGCCATCATGAAAAATGGGATGGAAACGGTTACCCCAACGGGCTCAAGGGTAAAAAAATCCCCCTTGCCGGACGGATTACAGCCATTGCCGACGTGTTTGACGCGCTTACCACCAGGCGGCCCTACAAGGAGCCCTTTTCCCTGGAAAAATCGTATGCCATTCTCCGGGAAGGGAGGGGAAGCCATTTTGATCCGAACGTGGTGGATGCTTTTTTTGCGGTTGAAGACGAGATATTGCGGATCAGGGATAAATACAGGGATGAGGACGTAAGCTTCTTATTCAAACTTGCCGAAAAGCCGGTCTGACAATAGCAAAAGAGCCGCAACCCGTATTTACGGGTTGCGGCTCTTTAAGATGGTGCCGAAGGCCGGACTCGAACCGGCACGGGCGTAACCCACTACCCCCTCAAGATAGCGTGTCTACCAGTTCCACCACTTCGGCATATTTTTAAGCATTCACAGGGCACCGCATCTGCTTTGTTAGCGGGTACTTGAAGTACAATAAGTACGCCTGCGTACCCGCCGCCTCGCATCTGCGGCACCCTGTAAACGCTTACCATGATGTGTATATATGTCCCTTATTTTTCGGCGGGCGGCGCAGCCTGATTCTGCGCGGCGGGCGCAGCAACTGACGACTGCGTATTCACCGGAGCCGGTTGAGCGGCCTCCCGGGCACTCTGAGGCACCGTCGAAGGGGCCGAAGAAACCGGTTGTTGTGCGGGAACGGCTACATCCCCGCCCGGAATAGGCAGTTCGGTAGATGCCGGGGGATGGTAATCCTCCACCACGGAACCGGTTCCGCCGGTTGAAATATAGGCCAGGGTCAGGGAGGTGAGCATGAAAACTACTGCCGCGACTGTGGTGGCCTTGCTTAAAAAAGTAGATGCCCCGGTGTTGCCAAACAGGGTCTGGTTACCTGCCCCGCCAAACATGGCTCCCATACTGGCGCCCTTGCCGGTCTGCAAAAGGACGATCAGGATCAGGGCCACACATACGATCAAGTGAAGTATTATTATCAGTACATTTATCATGATGTCAGATTATGCTTTCCCGAAATGAACGATTTTTGAAAATATTTCCGCATCCAGACTGGCGCCTCCCACGAGTGCGCCATCAACATCGGCAAGCGCCATAAGCTCCGCCGCATTTCCCGGCTTAACGCTTCCGCCGTAGAGAATCCGGATCTGGCCCGCGATCCCGTCGCCAAACCGCTGCTTTAAAAAGGACCTCAAAAAAGCATGTACTTCCTGGACCTGCAACGGGGTCGCCGTCTTGCCCGTTCCTATGGCCCACACGGGTTCATAGGCGATCACTGCATTTGCCATTATCTCAACGGTAAGCCCTTCTAACCCATTGTCCATTTGCTTGTCAAGTACTGAAAACGTTTTTTGAGCATCCCTGTCAGCTTCGGTTTCACCCACGCAGACAACCGGCGCCAGGCCCCCGGCAAAAGCGGCTTTTACCTTTTTGTTGACCGTTTGATCGGTTTCATTGAAATACTGCCGCCGCTCGGAATGCCCGATAATCACGTAAGTGCATCCGGCCGAGACCAGCATGGGCGCAGAAACCTGTCCGGTATACGCGCCATGATCTTCCCAGAAAACGTCCTGTGCCCCGAGCTCTACCGGAGTCGATGCTATGATGTCGGCCACCTGGGCCAGGGCCGTAAACGGAGGAGTTATCATCACCTCGACATCTTTGACGTCCGAAACCAGTGAAACAAGCGTCCGCGCGGTATCCATCGCTTCGGCGCAGGTCTTGTTCATCTTCCAGTTGCCCGCGATAAGGGGTTTTCGTTGAGTCATGAAAGTTCTCCTCCTTTTAGAGTGAGTTCCCCATCATTTCGGCAAGATCCACAAGTCTTTCTGAGTATCCGGTTTCATTGTCATACCAGGAAAGGACCTTGACAAGATCATCTATAACATAAGTATTGGGAGCATCTATTGTAGACGAGAGAGTACACCCGTTATAGTCACCGGAAACCAGGGGAAGCTCGCTGTAGCCGAGAATCCCTCCAAGGGCGCCTTCGGACGCGGCCTTGAGAGCAGCGTTGACGCTTTCGGCATCAGCCGGTTTTGCCACTTTTGCCGTCAGGTCGACCACGGATACGTTCGGGGTTGGGACCCGGATGGAAATGCCGTTCAATTTCCCGTTCAATTCGGGAAGGACAAGACCCACGGCCCGGGCCGCGCCGGTGGTGGTCGGGATCATGGCAAGACATGCGCCCCGTGCCCGCCGCAGATCCTTGTGGGGCGCATCAAGCAGCCTCTGATCACCCGTATATGAATGAATCGTCGTCATCAGCCCGGAAAGAATGGTGAATTCTTCGTGGATCACTTTTGCCAGGGGCGCAAGACAATTTGTCGTGCACGAGGCGTTAGATACGATGTGATGGGTCGCCGGATCATAGGTGTCTGAATTAACGCCCATGACGAAGGTGGCATCCGGGTTGGTTGCCGGAGCTGAGATGATCACCTTTTGAGCTCCTGCGGTCAGATGTTTGGAAGCAGAGTCCCGGTCCCGGAACAGACCTGTGCATTCGGCAACGATATCAACCCCGTGGTCCTTCCATTTCAGGTTTGCGGGGTCTCTTTCCGCACTCACGGCAATAGTCTTCCCGTTTACACTGATGGCGTTTTGCCCGGGCAGTATCTCATCATCCAATCGCTTGTGCACTGAATCGTAAATCAGCAGGTGTGCAAGCGTCTCCGGATCCATGATATCGTTTACGGCAACAACCTCGATATCGGACCGTTTTAAAATGGCCCGAAACACAATCCTTCCGATACGGCCCATGCCGTTAATCCCAATCCGTAAAGCCATGATTCCCTCCTTGTAATGTTTTTCGCATGATTATGGCATCCTCCGTGCCTGGGTTCTTATAATATGCCGGTCTTATACCGACCCTTTCAAAACCGAGACTTTCGTAAAATAAAAAAGCCGCTGCATTGGACCTTCGGACTTCGAGAAAAGCCATTGCCGCGCCCTGTTTCACGGCCGCAGACATGCCAGCCTTCATCAATTGCCCGGCGCCTCCGCAACGACGGTGTTCCGGTGAAACTGTTATTTTTAGCACATGCATCTCGTCGGCCACAAGGTGAAAAAAAAGATATCCGATAATTTCGGTTTGTGAGCCACCCTCCATGCGCAGCAACAAGGCCCGGCTGTATTCATGCAAAAACTCGCCTTCAAACATGGCCCTGCTCCACGGCTCGGCAAAACATGCGCGCTCTATTTCGAAAGCCCGCCCCATGTCGGCCCGTTGCATGGGAAGACATGAAAAAAGCATCACTATCCCCGTTTGTTTCCCTTGAGGATATCCGAGGCCAGGGAAATACTCTTTTTCCCGTACTCCTCTATGACAACGGCCATGTCATGGAGCTTCGGGTTCCGTTTTCTTAAGTTTACGGCCCTTATGACAACAGGGAGGTTCACACCGGACATTACTTCGATCCTGCCTTCCTCGAGAAACGAATAGCTCAGATTTGAAGGCGTCCCGCCGAACATATCCGTAAGGATCAAAACTCCGCTGTTCTGGTCGACTGCGGAAATGGCGTCCTTGATCTTGTTTCTCAGCCTGTTCACATCATGGGTGAGATCAATGGAAACGGATACGAGTGACTCCGGCATTTCATCAAAAATCAGCCGGGCCGCTTCGATTAACGCCTCCCCCAGATGTGCGTGCGTTACTATCACTATTCCGATCATAGAGTTTCCTTATAATTCAATATCAACATCCCTGTGAACAAGTTTAGCCTTCCGGCCCGTCGCATTGACATGATCACGGACCTCCTCTGCAATGGCCACCGACCGGTGTTTCCCCCCGGTACAGCCGAAGGATATGGTCAGATACGCACGGTTCTCTTTTTCATACAAGGGCACAAGAAAATCGATTAATCCGTAAAACCTCTCCAAAAACAGATTTGTGTTACCGTCGTTTAAGACAAATCGCCTGACGGCTGTGTCCCGTCCGTCCATGGGCTTTAAATCAGGCACGAAAAATGGATTTTTAATAAACCTGACATCCATTATGATATCGGCCTCGGGCGGAATCCCGTGCTTGAATCCGAACGATACTATATTTATATGCATTCCTGACCGTTGGGTTGATGCCTCAACCAGATCGAAAACCACCGACTTTAATTCATGAATATTATAGGCTGAGGTATCAACAACATGATCGGCCAACTCCCGGACAGGTGCAAGCTGCTCCATCTCCAGCCTGATTCCTTCCGTAAGTGACAAATCACCAGACAGGGGATGGTGACGCCGGGTCTGGCTGTACCGTCGCAATATGATGGCAATGTCTGCTTCGAGAAACAATATCTCTATTTTGTATCCCTTGTTTCTCAAATCATGTGAAATACCGGGAAACGCCGACACAAACCCTCTTTCCCGCAGGTCCATGACAAAGGCGAGCCCGGAAAATTCCGTTTCAGTTTCGTGGGCAAGCTCCAGGAATTTCGGAAGCAGTACGACCGGCATGTTATCAACGCAATAAAACTCGGCATCTTCAAGCGCCGCCAGCGCGACGCTCTTGCCCGAGCCGGATAGGCCGGTAATTACAATTATCCTGTGGACCCGGCTTTTAGCCATTAGATCTCCTCGTCCACCTCTCCTATGAGACGAAGCACATCTTCGGGAAGATCGGCTCTCATCAGCGAGTCCTTCAGTGTTGTATCCTTTAAAAGCTTTGAGAGCCTGGCCAGCAGGCGAAGATGCAGGCCGGTTGAATTGTCAGGGCTTAACAGAACCAGAAAAATAAATATCGATTTGCCGTCCAGGGAGTCGAATTCCACGCCGTTTTCGCTCCTCCCGAACCCCATGACCAGCCTGTCAAGGCCCGCAAGCTTTCCGTGCGGAATGGCGATACCCCCGCCAATACCCGTACTTCCGAGCCGTTCACGCTCAAGGAGGACGCGGATGATCTCCTTGTTATCAATACCCGTAAAATCCGCAACAGAGATAGAGAGTTCTTCAATGGCACCTGCCTTATCGGTTGCGGCCATGCGTGTCAGAATGGTTGCCGGTGTTAAAAAATCGAGAATTTTCATATTGCAATATCTTTCAAAATAATTTTCGACGCCATCAAGCCGTCGGCTGGATCAAGCCGAGCGCGCCATCCGATTTCCGGTAAAGCACATTCACCCGCTGGGTCCGGGCATTGGTAAAGACGAGAAACGGGTCTGAAACCAATTCCATCTGCATGGCTGCTTCTTCTATATCCATCGGTTTATACTCAATATTTTCAATAATTATCATAGACTCAGGAGTTTTTTTTTCATCCATTTTTGCATCCATGTCCATCAGTTTTCCGCCAAAAACCCGGCCGAGCGTCTCTCCTCGGGACCCGGTCTTGTGACGTTTCTGTTTTTCCTTGTTCTTTTTTATCTGTTTTTCAAGTTTGTCCAGTGCCATGTCGATTGACGAATACATATCGTTTGTCTTTTCACGACAGACAAGATTCAGCCTGTCGCCTGAAAGCCTGATCTCGGTTATATGACGGATTTTTTCCACGGAGAGCACGACGTTTGCCTCGGCCGGGTTGTCCAGAAGCTTGTCGAGCTTGTTCAGCTTGTTGGAAACATACGACCTCAGGTTGTCGGAGGGATCGAGATTTTTAAATGTAACTGAAATTTGCATGGATTCCTGCCTCCTTATATTTGTTTACGTTTTCCTGATGGAAGAACACCCATCATTTCTCTGTACTTGGCCACTGTTCGCCTGGCGATCCGGATTCCTGCGTCCGAAAGGGCATCGGCTATCTTGTTATCGCTCATGGGTTTTTTTGAATCTTCTTCTGCAATGATTCGCCGAATTTTTTCCTGCACGCTGGCGGATGCAATCGATCCGCCGTTGTCCCGGCCTATGGAACTGTTGAAAAAAAATTTAAGCTCGAATATCCCGTGCGGAGTATGAGCATATTTATTGGTGGTAACACGGCTGACGGTCGATTCGTGCATCTCGATATCCTCAGCCACATCCCTTAAAACAAGTGGTTTAAGATGGGTAATGCCGTTATCAAAAAAATCCCTCTGAAACTTAACAATACTCTTTGTCACGCTATATATTGTTTTCTGGCGCTGGCGTATGCTTTTGATAAGCCATTCCGCAGACCTGAGCCTCTCTTTAAGGTAAGAACGGGCCTCCTTTGTAATGTGATCCCCCCGCCCGACCACCTTTCTGTAATAATTGTTAATGTATAGAGGAGGGACACTGTCATCGTTCAAACGAACGGAATAATCGTCACCTTCCATGAATACGTAAACATCAGGGGTGATATAAATCTGATCATCATCATTATACCCGTCGGCGGGTCTGGGATCAAGCTGTTTAATCAGGGCCACGGCCGCCGAAACCGTCTCGATATCCGTACCCAGATCCCGCGCGATGGCCTTGTATCGTTTGTTCTCAAGATCCGGTATGTGATGTAGAACAATATTTTCTAAGATAGGATCATCCATGCCCAACTGTCGTATCTGGATTAAAAGGCATTCTGAAAGGTTTCTCGCGCAGATCCCGGGTGGATCGAACTCCTGAAGTTTTTTCAACACGCTCTCAACGTCTGAAATCGTGCCTCCGGTCATACGGACGATTTCATCAAGCGAAGCATCAAGATATCCAAGGCGGTTCAGGTTTCCTATGATCATTTCCCCGATGCGCTCTTGTTCAGGCGTCGGCTCGGCCATCAGAAGCTGCCATTTCAGGTGATCCGACAGGTTAGAACGGCTCGGAGTGAACGCCTCGTAATTGGCGGCTTCCCTTTCTTCGGTTTCGTAGGCGACTTTGCCGACGGAATTGTACTCACCTAAATAATTAGACCAGTCAATATCATTGTCGAATTTTTCCCCGACCTCGACTTCCTTTGTCACAGCCGTCTCAACAGCCTCAACCGCTTCGTTTTTTTCATCGGGATCTTTTCCGGTGTCCGGTTCCTCGAGGGTGGGGTTGGTCTCAAGCTCTTCATTAATCATATCCACCAGCTCCATACGGGAGACCTGCAACAGACGGATCGCCATCTGAAGCTGCGGAGTCATGATGAGCTGTTGCTGCATTCGCAAATTTTGGCTTAAACCAATTACCATTATATATTCCAAAAACTACAGAGAAAAACTATCGCCCAGGTAAATCTCTCTTGCCATGGGGCTTGCCGCGATCTCAGTCGGTGTACCGGAACAGATGACGCTACCCTTGTTAAGAATATACGCCTTATCGCAGACACCCAGGGTTTCCCTTACATTGTGATCTGAAATCAGGACGCCGATTTTTTTTTTTGTCAAATGAACAATGATGTTCTGGATATCAATAACCGCCAGGGGATCTATTCCCGCAAAGGGTTCGTCCAATAAAATAAAAGACGGATCGGTCGCAAGCGCCCGGCTTATTTCAAGGCGGCGGCGTTCTCCACCTGAAAGCACGGCGGCCTTGCTTCCCGCGAGCCGGTCGATACCGAGTTCCGTAAGAAGGGCATCCGCCTTTTGTTTTCGTTCCCGTCGGGACATATCCCGGGTTTCCAGGATTGCCATGATGTTGTCGTAAACTGTCATTTTCCGGAACACCGACGGCTCCTGAGGGAGGTAACCGATGCCTTTTGCAGCCCTTACGTACATGGGAAAGGATGTTATCTCAATATCGTCAATAAAAATGCCGCCATTGTCCGGTCGGATCATTCCCACCGTCATGTAAAATGTAGTGGTCTTTCCTGCCCCATTGGGGCCCAAAAGCCCTGCAACCTCTCCCCCGGAAACCGAGAGATCTACGGAATCGACCACGCGACGCCCGTGGTATGCCTTTATAAGTTTATGTACTGAAAGGACCGGCATACTGATCTAATCCTGATTTTCGGGCTTAAGTATTACCGGTGTATTTTCGGCCCCGGGATTAAAAACCGCCTCAACCCGTTTTTCCGGCCCTCCGGATACGCTGATGGCGCCGGTCAGTCGATTTAAAGTGATCTGGCGACCGTGAATATAATTGCCGGCGTCAGCTATCCGCACATCATTTCCGGTTAAGACAATAATGCCGTCTGCAACAGCATATACGGCCTTATCACAAAAAGCGGTCTTATTATTCATTTTAATTTTAACATTTCCCATAGCGACAATCTTTTTAATACGATTTGCTCCCATTCCGCCTTTCTCTTCATCGGACGGGGAGGATTCACGCTTTTCATAATATACGAAAAGCTGATCCGATTGGATGGTGGCTCCCGCCTGGGTTGCGAGCACATTCCCTGAAAATTCGGCTGTAAAGGCGTCCCTGCTTGAAATCAGTTTATCGGCGCTGATATGTATATCTCCAGACAAGCGGGGACTATGGACCGTGGGCGATGGTGCCTGGGCCGCTTTTTGAGCTCCCTGCGGCAAATCCCCTGCGTGGGAGCAAAAAGCATTCGCGAAAAAAAAAGCGAATCCCACCCATATGGAAAGCATTTTAAACTTATTATAAACCAAAACCATTTTTTAAAAGTCCCTTAACATGTCCATTTAAAACGACCTTCCCGCTCTCCAGCAAAAGCCGGGCCGAATCTGCGGTAATCACTGCCTTCTGGCCCGTCACACTTGCCGGCGAATCAATTATTATCATATGTGAATCATGGTGATAAAGCAAGTCGCGGGTCCGCAAAACAAGCCCTTCATATACGACGCGAACCTCCCCGTACACATTGAAGTCAAGGGATTTTAAATTAACTCGCCCGGTTTTTCCCGTAAAAACAGCGTCCTTGTTCTTTCCTGCATAAAACCGGCCCGACATGCCTGTTAAAACCGCAACATCGGAATACAGTTTAGCGGACTTCGCGTCAAGCGTCCATTCGGTTTTACCATCCCGGGTGGCGACATGGTGAAACCCTTCCAGAGTAAGAATGGCATGGCTGTCCGTGGGGGGCGGGGTTTTTTTCGCCGGATTTCCTGCAAACCTGTACTGGAGAAAGAGAAAAATCACAACCCCGGCAATGACGACTATTAAGGCCGAAAGGATAATGCGGATATTTGAAATCAGGTTATCAGGCAAAAGGCGATGATCTCATAAAAAATCTGAATGTTATAGCAATCATGAAAAATCAATCCCATACCGCGATTAATTCATCCCAGACACCCTTTGCCCTGAGAATGGATTCCGACAATTCCCGGACAGCGCCGCATCCCCCGTTTTTTTCGGTAACAATATCTGCGGCATGTTTCACCTGCTCGGCGGCGTCGGCAACGGCCACGCCAAAGCCGACTTTACGCAGCAGGGGAATGTCGGGAAGGTCGTCACCCATGAAGGCGACTTCATCCACGGACAACCCGGTTGCGGACAGTACCTGAGCTAAAACCGCTCCCTTGTCCGAAACACCATCAAACATGAGCTTAATTCCGAGTTCGGAGCACCGCCGGTCAAGGGCTGCCGACCGCCGGCCCGTGACGATGCCAACACCTATGCCTGCCCGCATAAGAAGACGGATACCAAGCCCGTCTTTTACATTAAACACCTTGGTTTCAAGCTCCGAACCGGTATAGGCAATCCCGCCGGTTGTCAGAACACCGTCGACATCCAGGAGAACCAGCCTGATCCGTTTCATATGAAGAATAGGATTCATTAGGTGCAGACCTCTTTTGCACGAAAGTTTCCGCATGCCTTTGCAATGCGGACCAGATCCTTCAAAATACCAGACATGTCATCTAATTTAATGGAATTGGGACCGTCAGACAGGGCATTGTCAGGATCCGGATGCACTTCCATAAATATTGCATCAGCCCCGACGGCTATGGCCGCCCGGGCCAGGACGGGAGCGAACTCGCGCTGCCCGCCGGAGGCCCCACCCGCACCGCCGGGGAGCTGAACCGAGTGTGTCGCATCAAAAATCACGGGACAATCGAGATCCTTCATGATCTTTATGCTCCTGAAATCGGTTACCAGGTTATTGTACCCGAACATCGCGCCCCGTTCGGTAAGCATTATTTGATCATTTCCGGCCGACCGGACCTTGGCGACCACGTGCTTCATGTCCCAGGGGGCGAGAAACTGCCCCTTTTTGATATTAAGGGGCTTGCCGGTCCGGGCTGCGGCAACCAGAAGGTCGGTCTGCCTGCATAAAAATGCGGGTATCTGGAGGATATCAAGCACCCGGGCCGCAGGTTTGACCTGGTCCAGGGAATGCAAATCAGAAATAACCGGGACCGACAACCGGGACCTGATGTCCGAGAGTATATCCAGTCCGACTTCAATGCCGGGGCCCCGGTAAGAGGTGATTGATGTGCGGTTTGCCTTGTCAAAGGACGCCTTGAACACAAAAGGGATACCGAGATCGTCGGTCATTTCCTTTAAGGCGGATGCGATTGAAAATGTAACGGATTCGCTCTCGATCACGCACGGGCCTGCAATCAGGGCAAAGTGGCCGCCCCCTATTGAGACGTTTTTGCATATTTTTACATTGTGAGCCATGTGTTCTCCAGATAGTGTTTGGGCAATGTCTGAATTTATCCGCTAAAAACCGCAGTCCTTAATTGGAAATTAACCTGCGGGGACCTAAATGTCAAGGCACGGAAATAATGACTTGCCTGAAAGGGCAGGAGCTGATATGTGTTTCGAGTTAATGGGGAGTGCGCCATCCAACTCATTTCTAAAACAGCACAATACCACAAAATTACAATGAGGATGTAAAAATTTTCATGTTTAAACAGAAGAAGCAGGGAAAAAAGCTGAAAATCAGCCTTTTGACTATAATTGCCGGCGCACTTGTTATCAGTTGCGGCTGGTTTTTTACAACCCGCTATGAAGGCGAACCCCCCAGAATAACGATTGACTTAAAAAGCCCGTATATTCGTACCGCAACGGAAATCTCGGGGCGGATCACGGACGAAAAAACCGGGCTTGACAAAATATCCATAACTATTGTGAATAACGGGCGCAATATTGTATTAAAACAAACAGATCTCCATAAAGATTCAGTCGAGACAGGCAGAAAAATACATGCATATCCTTTTTCAATCCTCCTTGACCCCAAAAAAATGGGACTTAGCGATGGCAAGGCAAGGCTTTTCATCAAGGCTTCGGACAATTCGTGGAAAAACGGATTTAAAGGCAATGAATCAAAGGCTGAAAAAAATATCTTCATCGATACACAGCCACCTGCAATCCAGGTTTTAAGCCGGCAGCACAATATGAGTCAGGGCGGGTCGGGGCTCGTAATTTACCGTCTTTCGGAACAATGCCCCGAGCATGGAGTCTATGTGGGCAATGATTTTTTCCCCGGGCATGAGGGATATTTCAAGGACCCAAACATTTGCCTGGCTTTTTTTGCGCTCGGATACAACCAGGGCGCCGACACCCGGTTCTATATTGAGGCCAAAGACCCGGCAGGCAACATTTCCAGAAGCGGATTTTATCACCACATAAACCTCAGGCGCTTCAAAAAAGAGGCGCTGAAGATAAGTGATTCCTTTTTATCCCGCATCCTCCCGAGATTCTACGGCATACCCGGACTCGATAACAAGGCTGCCCTTATCGATCAATTCCTTTATGTCAACAAGGAACTCAGGAAGAAAAACAACGAGGCAATACTCGCGATCGGCAAACATACTGATCCTGCAATGCACTGGTCAGGCGCATTTAAAAGACTGCCCAATTCCGCTAGACGGGCCAATTTCGCCGATCACAGGAGCTATACATACAAGGGTAAGATCATTGACCACGCCGTCCATCTCGGAATCGACCTGGCTTCCGTTCACAACGCACCCGTGCCCGCAGCCAACACCGGCCGGGTCGCATTTGTCGGTCCCATGGGTATTTACGGCAACCTTGTCTGCATAGATCACGGGTTCGGCCTGTTTTCCATTTACGCACACCTGAGCAGTGCGCTTGTGAAAGAGGGCGACATGGTACAACAAGGCGATATCATTGCTCATACCGACTCAACCGGCCTTGCCGGCGGAGACCACCTTCATTTTGGAATGTTCATTGATCATAAATTCGTAAATCCTGTGGAATGGTGGGATGCGGGATGGATCAAAAACAATGTACTCATTAAACTCTCGGCCGTAAAAGACCGCCTCAACGCGGAATCAAAGCAGCCCGTCAACAAAACCGAATAACAATAACACGGAAAATCCATGGGAGCTAAACAATTGGCATTGAAAAAAGGGCATTCAGACGCCCTGCCCGCAAATCCGGAGATAACCGGTAAAAGCAAGCTTCGCGAAAACATCGAAGCCATCCTCATCGCCATAGTGCTGGCCCTTTTCATACGAACATTCGTGGTTCAGGCATTTAAAATTCCATCCGGGTCCATGAAACCAACGCTTCAAATCGGGGACCATCTCCTGGTCAACAAATTTATTTATGGAATAAAATTACCCTTTATCCACAAAACTATTATCCCGATATCCGAACCCAAACGTAAAGACATTATCGTATTTCCATATCCGGTGAACCCCGACATGGACTTTATAAAAAGGGTAATCGGGCTTCCCGGTGATACAATCCGTGTCAAAAACAAGAAAATATATATTAATAACAAACTCCTTTCTCCTGATCCCGGGGTTCATTCAGATCCCTCATTTCTACCTGCGGGACTGAGCCGTAGGGACAATTACGGCCCAATAACCGTTCCCGAAGGCCAATACTTTGTCATGGGCGATAACCGCGACAACAGCTATGACAGCAGGTTCTGGGGCTTTGTGGACAAAAGCGTTATTCTGGGAAAGGCTTTTATCATATACTGGTCCTGGAACAGCGAGGATTTCGGGGTCAGATGGAGACGGACCGGCATGCTGCTTCATTAAAGTGGAGAGACAATGATGGCCTGGACAAAAAAGGATATTTTAGACATTGAATCCCTGCGCGCAAACGAGATCGAACTGATTCTCGAAACTGCCGTCGGGATGTATGAAATCTCCGAAAGACCGGTAAAAAAGGTCCCTGCCCTGCGAGGAAAAACAATTGTCCTCTTTTTCGTGGAACCGAGCACCCGCACACGTATATCATTTGACATCGCCGCAAAGCGCCTTTCGGCCGACTGCGTCTCCATATCCGCATCCTCAAGCAGCATCGTCAAGGGTGAAACGCTCATGGACACGGCAAAAAATCTCGAGGCCATGAACCCTGATATCATCGTTGTCAGGCATTCTTCCGCAGGCGCACCGCATTTTCTTGCCCGGAATCTCAAGGCTTGCGTGATTAACGCGGGTGACGGGATGCACGCCCATCCCACCCAGGCTTTGCTCGATATGCTGACTGTAAAACGTAAATTCGGGCGCATCAGGGATGTAAATATTTCGATCATAGGAGACATTAGTCACAGCCGCGTGGCCCGCTCCGACATTGCCGGCTTCACCAAAATGGGGGCTGTTGTTACGGTCTGTGGCCCGCCGACCATGATTCCGGTTGGAATCGAAACCCTTGGGGCCTTAGTTGCGCCGAATATGGACGAGGCTGTTTCAAACGCCGATGTGGTCATGATGCTGCGCATCCAAAAGGAACGACAAAAAGACATGCTATTCCCTTCCGAAAGGGAATATGCGGCCCTGTACGGATTGACCGCAAAGCGACTTCGGCTTCTCAGGCCGGATGCGGTGATCATGCATCCGGGTCCCATGAACAGGGGGGTTGAAATAGCACCCGAGGTTGCGGACGGGCCGCAAACGGTTATCCTCGATCAGGTTACAAACGGGGTCGCCGTCCGGATGGCCCTTTTTTATCTACTTTCCGGAGGACGGCATAATGCGGATATGGATTAAGAACGGCCGGGTGATCGATCCGGGCCGATTTGAAGGTGTCGCGGATATCCTCATCGAAAACGGCCAAATTGCGGAACTTATCCCTGAAGGCGAAAAGAACAATTCACCCAAAGCCGCCGAATATAATCAGGACAGGGTAATCAATGCCCGCAACCTGCTGGTCGTTCCCGGTCTTATTGATATGCATGTTCATCTGCGCGAACCCGGCCAGGAATACAAGGAGACCATTGAGACCGGGACCATGGCGGCGGCTGCCGGCGGGTTCACCGCAGTATGCTGCATGCCCAATACCCAGCCTGCTAACGATTGCGCTCAGGTAACCCGGTTTATTGCTGAAAAAGCCTGCAAATGCGGGCATGCCGCAGTATATCCCGTGGGCGCCATGACCATGGGCCTTAAGGGAAAACTACTTGCCGAATATGGGGATATGAAAGAAGCCGGGGCAATTGCCGTATCCGATGACGGCCATCCGGTTGCAGACTCCCAGGTCATGCGCAGGGCTTTGGAATATGCAAGGGGCATAGGGCTTCCGGTCATTTCGCACTGCGAGGAGGCGTCACTTTCCTGCGGCGTCATGAACGAAGGCCCGGTTTCCACGAAAATGGGTCTTGCCGGTATACCCAATGCCGCTGAATCGATCATGGTCATGCGCGATATCGCCCTTTGTGCCCTTACGAAAAGCAGCCTCCACATTGCCCACGTGAGTACAAGGGAATCTATTGATGCATTACGTGCGGCCAAAAAAAAGGGGATTCTTGTTACCGCCGAGACCGCACCTCATTATTTTACCATTACCGATGAGTCTGTATTCGGTTACAACACCCATGCGAAAATGAACCCGCCGCTTCGGAACAGCCAAGACCTGAAAGCTGTGCGAAAAGGCCTTGCGGACGGTACCATCGACGTTATCGCCACAGATCATGCACCCCATTCAGTCATGGAAAAACAGATCGAATTCGATTTGGCTGCAAACGGAATCACAGGGCTTGAAACCGCCCTCCCCCTCGGCCTTGCCCTTGTATCCGACGGCGTTCTCACATTGACGGCATTGATAGAAAAAATGGCGGTAAATCCCGCAAAAATAATCGGCCTCAGCCGGAAAATCACTCCGGGTGCGCCCGCCGACCTGACGATCATCGACAGGGAGGAAAAATTTACCTATATTGCCACAAACGGATATTCAAAAAGTAAAAATTCCCCTTTTGACGGATGGGAATTTACAGGCCGCGCCGCTTATACCATTTCGGGTGGGCGGATCACCTATGAAAGAATGAATACAGTTGACGGTTAACGGTTGGCAGCTAAAACGGGCTGATTGAACATAACCGATAACCGGAAACTGTCAACTGACAACCGATTATTATGTCTGAAATAAAAGCAAAAATTCTGGTCGTGGATGACGAACTGAGCATGCGCGAATTGCTTGAAATCATGCTTACGGCTGAAGGCTACGAAGTCCTTACAGCTGAAAACGGAAAAAAGGCTGTTTCCATGATCGGGAAAACATCCTTTAATCTTATCTTATGTGACATCCGCCTGGGTGACATGACCGGAATCGACGTGCTTAAAAGTGCTAAGACACGTCGGCCGGAGACCGTCTTCATCATGATTTCCGCCTACGCATCGGCTGAAAACGCGGTTGAAGCCATGAACTGCGGAGCATACGACTATCTGCCCAAGCCCTTTGACAACGAGGAACTGAAGCAGACCATTGCAAAGGCCCTTGAAATCAGCTCGGACGGAGATGTAAAAAAACGGATTAATGATGAAATAAAGCAGCACATCCATTACGGCATACTGGTGGGGAACTCCCTGGGAATGCAAAAAATATACAAACTTATCGACCAGATTGCGCCCACCAACACCAACGTCCTTGTAACCGGCGAATCAGGCACCGGAAAAGAGCTTATCGCCAAGGCGATTCACAATAAAAGCCCACGCAATGAGCGACCGTTTGTGGTCGTAAACTGTGGCAGCATCCCTGAATCGCTGGTTGAATCCGAATTTTTCGGCTACAAAAAAGGTGCTTTTACCGGGGCTTCCCACGATAAAAAAGGGCTCTTTGAAGCCGCGCATACCGGAACGATTTTTTTAGATGAAATAGGGGAACTTGATCTCCAGATGCAGGTTAAACTTCTTCGCGTGGTCCAGGAGCGTTCCTTTAAGCCGGTTGGGGACAATATTGAGAAACAGGTGGATATCAGGATCATTTCCGCCACAAACAAAACTCTCGTGGACGAGGTCATTGAAGGCCGTTTTCGTGAAGATCTTTACTACCGATTAAACGTCGTTGAAATCCGGGTCCCTCCCCTGCGGGAGAGGAAAACCGATATACGGCTTTTAGCCCAGCATTTTCTGGAAAAACATTCCCGGATAACCGGCCGGGAAATATCCAAAATTTCATCCTATGCAGTCGATCTTCTCCAGCGCTATGATTTCCCGGGCAATATCCGTGAGCTTGAAAACCTGATTGAAAGAAGCGTGGCCCTTTCCACCACAAACATAATCCTCCCGGAAAGCCTCTCTTTATCCATCCATAAACGGCGCTGGATCGAGGGAATGAAAAACGATCGGTATGATCTCGAAGATGTTTCCGGCGGCGTGATGCTCGATGACATCATGGATGAAATCGAACGGGCATACATTGAAAAGGCCTTGGCATCTGCCGGCGGCAGTAAAACGCATGCAGCCGAACTCCTGGGAATAAATCTCCGATCAATCCGGTACCGGTGCAGCAAGCTCGGCATAGACCAGTCCGGCGACAAATAAACCCGACCTCATGATAGCCATCGAAAACCTCACAAAATCATTCGGCTCAAATATTCTTTTCGACAATATAGGCTTTAAGATTAATTCAAAAGAGCGTGTGGGACTGGTTGGGAGAAACGGCCATGGAAAAACCACCCTTTTCAGGATAATCGCCGGTCTTGAAACTCCTGACGCAGGAAGGATTATTCGACCAAAGCATTACAGGCTCGGATATGTAACCCAGCAGATTGATTTTTGCAAAAAAACCGTTCTTGAAGAAGGGATGCGGGGCCTTGGTGACAATATCGAAAGCCTTAAATGGAAGGCGGAAAAAATACTCACCGGCCTTGGTTTTTCAGACATTGACATGCAAAAACCGCCAAGGCAATTTTCAGGCGGGTTTCAGGTTCGACTGAGCCTTGCCAAGGTGCTTGTTTCAGAACCAGATCTCCTTTTGCTGGACGAACCCACCAACTACCTTGATATCACCGCCATCCGCTGGATTAAAACCTTTTTAAAATCCTGGCCCGGAGAACTTTTTTTCATAACCCACGACAGGTCTTTCATGGATACCGTATGTACCCATATCGTTGGGATCCACAGAAAAAAAACCCGCAAATTTTCCGGCGATACGGAAAAATATTACTCTTTAATTGCCCAGGATGAGAGTGTTTATGAAAAGACCCGGATCAACGATGAAAAAAAACAAAAAGAGATGGAAAAATTCATCCGTCAGTTCAGGGCCAAGGCAAGGCTTGCGAACATGGTGCAGTCCAGGATCAAGACCCTGGCAAAAATGGGAAAAAAAGAGAAGCTGGAACAATTTACGGACCTTGATTTCTCGTTTATCCACAAACCGTTTCCCGGGAAATACATGCTGCACGCTGATTCAATTTCCTTTGGATATATTCCGGAAAAGCCCCTGGTTCAAAATTTAAGCATTTCGATCACGCCCGGCGACCGGATCTGTATCGTGGGCAGAAACGGCGCCGGAAAAACTACGTTGCTGCGGCTTCTTGCAGGTGACATAAATCCTGATTCCGGCAGCATTGCAACCCATCCGGCAGCAGCCACGGGCGTATTCGAACAGACCCATACCGCCCTCATGTCGGATGAACGCACCATAGAAGATGAGATTTTATATACATGCCCCGGCCTGGACCGCAGGGCGGCTCGTAATATCTGCGGGGCCATGCTGTTTTCCTCGGATAACGCCGAAAAAAAAATCGGCGTACTCTCGGGCGGTGAAAGATGCAGGGTCATGCTGGGAAAGCTGCTGGCAACGCCCCTTAATTTCTTGTTTTTAGACGAGCCCACAAACCATTTTGACATGGAATCGTGCGACGCCCTTCTTGCGGCCATCGACGCCTTTCCCGGTGCGGTCGTAATGGTTACCCACAACGAGATGTTTCTTCACGCCATTGCAAAAAGACTTATCGTTTTTGAAGAAAACGGCATGCATGTCTTTGAAGGAACTTATGACCGATTCCTTGAAAAAGAGGGTTGGGGAGATTCCCCCGGGATTGCATCCAAAGAAAACCCCGGCACGATCGAAATCGGGCACAAAGAGACGTTAAACCGAAAAGATTTCCGGAAAATGCGCTCCGCCGTGATTGCGGAGCGGAGCCGTGTTATAAAGCCCATGGAGATTGAAGTAATTGCAGTTGAAGACAATATTGATCAATGGGAAAAGCAGATAAAAGACCTTGAACGACGACTGCTTATTGCAGTGGATGCGGGTGACGGCGAATCCATAGGCAGCTTGTCAAAATCAATCGCTGATTTGGGGAAAAAGACCGAGACGGCATTTGACCGGCTTGAAGCACTCACTGAAGACATTGACGGCGAAAACAAACAGTTTGACCTGCGTCTTTCGGAACTTGAGTCTAAAAAACCGTTTTAAAACCCACATAGAAAGACAACAAAAACATCTTGAATACAGCCGGCGACGTGGTATAAGACTGAAACGTAAAAGCGGGTTTAAAACGTAAGGGCGGGTTTAAAACCCGCCCCTGCCCGGAACCTGACATAATCCATGAAAAACATCCGGACCGGGAGGAAAAAATGACACCGATGTACTACTACATGTGGGAATTTTTTACGAGCATCACAATCATAATACTTGTAATTGCCTACATTGTCCATGACCAGCTCCAGCAGCGTAAGGAAAAGCAAGGCACACTGCAGGCGGACACAGAAGCGCACGGGGATAAAACAAAAAAACCACGGGATCAAAACCCGGGATCGGGCCTGGTCTGACGCAATTATAAGGCAAGTCGCCGGTTCTATTTATCGCCCTTGTAATAACACTTCACCTTTCTTTCGGTGGCGGCAGCGGCAAGGCACTTGTTGCATGAAACACAGCCGACCTCCTCCTGTTTTCCGTCAAAAAAACGCTTTGCCAGAAAGGGCTCCCGGATAAACGGACGGCTCATGGAAATCAGGTCGGCATACCCCTTTTTAAGCACATCTTCCATCCGGCTCACCCGCCTGAGTCCACCTACGACCGCCACAAGCAGTTCGCTTACCGCCTCTTTTACAATCCCTGCCGCAGCAACGTTATAGCCTTCCTCTAAATCGAATTTTCCTTCCATGTTTTTCAACATGAGCCTTCCGACCGGCCGTTTCCAGAAGGGTAGTCCGGCCGCCATATCGTCAACCGGAACCTCGCCGCGGCACATGCTCATAAAGGAGTAAAGCGCCGACCCGCAGCTCACCTCAATGCATGAAACGCCAAGTTCTTCCATCCACTTTGCATAACGGGCGGCCAGTTCCGGGGTTATTCCCGGCCCTGGGGCATAGTCCATTGCGTTCATCTTCACAAGAAGCGGCATATTATCGGGCATCTCCTTTTGAACCGATACAATCACCGACTTGAGCATACGAAATCGTTTTTCCGCAGTGCCACCCCAAACATCGGCGCGACGGTTGAAAAACGGGGAAAGGAACTGGTTTAAAAGATAACCATGGGCCGCGTGAAGCTGAATACCGTCGGCACCTGCGGAAACCGCCCGGGCCGCGGCGGCCGCAAACCATTCCACGACATTTGCGATGTCTTTATCGTTCATACGGCGGGGCTTGACAAAATAAACCGGATCACGCCCCACCGATGACGGCGACATCGGAGTCACCCCGGAAAGCTTTTTTTCGGTTTGTCGGCCCGCATGATTTAATTGAAATACGATTTTACCATCATTTTTGTGCACCGCATCCGTCAATTTCCGTAAACCCGGAATCATCTGGTCATTATGGATTCCGGTTTGAAACTTCATGGCCCTGCCGGTTTTATGAATGTACATATAGCCTGGAATGATGAGCCCTACACGGCCCCTGGCAAGGCTTCTGTAGCGCTTGAGCAGGTCAGACGTGACGGTGCCGTCCTCTTCGGCCATGCCCTCGTAGGTAGCTGAATGGACGATACGGTTGGCGATGGAAAGCCTGCCTATGCTCATGGGTGTAAAGAGAAGCGACATGATTTACTCCTTTTTATCCATTAATGGCGTCGTAAAAAGTCCCATCTACTGCGTTGTAGCGGGTCGCAAAATGCTCGAAATACTATATGTATGCCTCCGCTTTTGCGACCCGCTACGCCTTGTATATGGAACTTTCTACTTAGCCATCGTAACCGGGTCGACGCACTTTTTACTCGACGGGGGATGGTTCCACCCCGGCTGGCGCTACCGCGCTCGGCCGGGGTGGCGGACTCGTAAAGTCCGTCATCCATTGATGATGCATATCATATTGTGAAATCTACATCTATTCGGGAATTAATTCAACCGTAATTCATGAAGCATAATCTGAGGGACAATAAGATCTCATCCTGCGCTGCATATAACTATTCGATTTCAAGAGAATTAAAATTATTTAAACTCAAACGCGGGCGATAAATCATCCGGAAATTATGTGAGGAAAAAAGGGGCAGGGACAAGGGGAGGTACGTGCCTCCCTATGGCAGAGTATGCGTTCCCACGCCGGAGCGTGGGAACGCGGGGCAATATCAGGTCATCGTTACTTTAAAACTGTAGCCGATGGCTTTGCAAAAAAGCGTGTCTTTCTCAAATACCGGCTATTCCTCTTCCCAGCTTATGAATCCGGGTTTTACATCCACCATGGCGTTGACCACCAACTCAACCAGGCCCCCGTATTTCAGGCCTTCCTTTTCGAGAAGCCCGTAACGCTCAAACATGTCCCGCAACTGCCCCTTGCAGTTGGAGCATGGAGCGGCAACATATTTTTCCTCCGGTCCGCGACACTCGGAAAAAGCGTTACAGATCTGTTCGAGTTTCTTGCGGCCGCTGATCTTGGCGCGCCATTCCGGAATGGTGTTGCGGCTCATGATGGCATACCCGCTTCCGCCACCGCAGCAATAATTAAAAGGGCCGTGTGGATGCATTTCCCGGAACTGCGGACAGATTTTTTTGATAATATCCCGCTGGGGCTTGATAATCCCCATCAGCCGGGTCAGATTGCACGGATCATGAAGCGTGACCGGGAAATTATTCCGGGTCGGGTCCAGCTTGATCTTGTCTTTCAAAACAATATCCCGAAGCGTCGGCAGGTAGCTTTCCCGCGGGATCTGCAGGCCCGGCGGCAGTACCCGGTCGGCGATGACCGTTAACGCCTTATGTGCATGACCGCATTCCCCAAGAATTATTTTTTTGACCCCGAGCTTTTTCGCGGCCTGGGCCTGTAGAATAGCGGTACGCGCAAACTGCACATCATCGTAGAAGACACCGTAATTGATGCTGTCATAGGCGGCCAGGTCGCTTGAAAGGGTATAGGAAAGCCCCGCCGCCTGAAAAATAATGGAAAAAGCGGCAATGTTTTCCGGCCATGCGAGAATTTCACCGGCATTGTGAATCAAAAGGATATCGGCGCCTTCAACGTCCCAGGGAGTCGAAAATTCATATCCGGTCTCCTCGGAGAATTCCTCGTCGATAAACTGCACATTATCCTTGGCCACCAGCCCGTTCATGGATGTGGATGACCCGACCTTAAGCTGGAGCATTGAACCCTTGTCATGCAGTTCAGGCGTGGCAATCCCCATTTCCTGGCTGAAAATCTTTCGTATCTCCCGGGCGATAAGCGCATTGTCGACGCCGATAGGACAGGTCTGGGCGCATCTGCGGCAGATGTTGCACCGGTAGGCCAGTTCCCCAAGACGGGCCACAGTTCGCCAGTTAAGATCAATGGGGCCGTTTCGCCAATCACTCAGGCTTTCCTTCTTGATGTATTTCTTGTAAATGCGGCGAAAGATTTCGCTGCGATACAAGGGACGGTACATGTCGTGCCGGCCGCTGGCTTCGTAAAGGTGACAGGCCTCCGCACAGGTGTTGCATTTGGCGCAGTGCTCCATGGAAGTTTCAAGCATGGGCTCAAATGTCCAGTTGTTCTCCTTTGAAAAGAGTTTTTCCATGCCGGACAGAAACTTGCGGACCAGGTCGTCCTCTTCCGCCTTTGTCTTTGGAAGGGGAATGGGGAGAATGCAGGTGTCATCTAAAATACAGGCATACTTTTCACGGGTTTCCGCCGGTATCTCCCCCCATGGCCCCTCTTCAAATTCACCCGGAAGCGGCATGAGATCCTCAGGATCGACGGACGCCAATTTTTCCGTATCTTTGCTGACATCATTTATTTTCAATGAATCTTTTGTTTTACTCATGTGTTACTCCTTTTTTTCTTCAGCGTCTGCAGTCGGGTTAAATGTGGCGACTTCAGCCCAGGTGCTCTTTCCATGGCCGGCGATATGCGGAGCCGCCCAGGTTACCGGATAATTCAATACAATGCCGATTTTTGCATTGGTTGACGGGCTGTCGATGTTGGGCGCATCCCCCCACCGTATGTCGTGATACAGGAAATATTTCATGAAAAAGTGAGACATATGCGTCAACGGGATGTAGGCAAGAAGAATAGCAATCAAAACCATCTGGATAGAAAGAAGGGATGAGCCTATGGGAACGAGATTAAAACTTATCAGGTTGGTTGCGAATTGTCTTGAAACATTAAAATTCGGATCAACCAAAAGCCAGGTCAGCAACGCAAATGTCATGGTGACAATAAACAGACCCAGGTTGAAGAAATGTTCAAACGTGGAATAATCCTTTAATGTCGGATCCGTCAGCCGTTTATAAAAAAGCCCGGCTGCCCCGGCGATGCTCAGGATAAATCCCGCCGGCCCGCAAAGATTGGTAATCGCAAAAACCACGGAAAGGATCAGGGAGCCTTTTGAAAGGCCGAGCAGCATACCGATTGAAGCAAAACCGAGCAGGGCCATAAACATGGTGCATAAATACAGGCCGAAGTGGAATGGAAAAGAGGCATACCAGAGTTTTCGATTGTTCTCCCATACCGCCTTTAGGAACAGTATTTCCGGTATCATGACCTTGAGTTCCCCCAGTCGGGATTTGGGTCTCGGTTTGTCCCACCAGTCGGTTTCCTCCAGATAACCCCCGCCGTAACTCGTTTTTTTTCCTTCGTGTGCAACAGGATAAAGTTCCCAACGAACGTGGAGAGGTTTTTTAAGATAATCCGTAATTTTATACATAACAGTTACAAAAAAAATGATAAGTGACGCATAGATCGTTAAATAGACGAAGATTGACATCGATTAACCCCCTGGGTTTAATTGATTGCATGTATTTTTCCGTTTCAAGCCATTATTTAAATTACATGATGAAGAATTTACCCCTTGCCGGTGCCGGTTTTAAAATTTTTATGACGGGAAAGTTCTTCCTCGGCCAGGCTGCGGACCCGGTATGCCGCATCCCGAAGCTTTCCGAAGACTGCGCCGCATCTGCTGTCCATACGAAATTCGTCTCCGCGTGCCGCGATTTCAAGCATCTCGAAACTAATTCGTATAACATTGTATAAATTTTGATCAATGATATTGCCTGGCATATGCGGCGACCTTTTTTATGAACACCAAAAACGCCTTCATTTTTCTCAAGGAAGTTATTTATGCATTCATTTTTCGTGCCAAGTAAGCCTGCAACTTATCTTTTAATTTAAGCACTGTTTTATCATATAGTTGACATCCCAACAAACTCCTGGATATGAAACACGTGGAGTGCCATTTAAGAAAAAAATCAATGCACACAACCTTAGTCACTGCCATATTATATTAATATATTTTGTATTTCAATCCAAGACGTGTTTTATGGAAAAGACTTGAGATAAACTTGAGACTTGAGACTTATAATTTGAAGGCAGTCGTTACCTGAGACTGAAATAATCGAGATATCGATAAAGGGTGGCGCGCCCTACACCAAGTATTTTCGCGGCATTTTTTTTATTGCCTTCGGCTTCGGCCAGGGCAAGCATCACGGCTTCCTTCTTTACTTTAATGGGTGGGCCCGGCCTGGAGTTCCGCCCCGCATCATAACCAACGATCTCGGGCGGAAGGTGTTCTTCACGGATGGTGCTGCCATGGCACTTGACATGGATATACTCAATGGCGTTTCTGAGTTCACGGACATTGCCCGGCCACGGGTAGCGATTGAATATGTCTAAAACCTCATTTGACGGAGACAGCACGGTCCGGTTGAGATTACCGGCTATCATTTCCAGAAAGTAATCCACAAGAACAGGTATGTCGAGCCGCCGTTCCCGGATAGGTGGCAAAAGAATGGGAAAAACGCAGAGACGATAAAACAGGTCTTTCCGGAATTGTTTTTTGGTCATCAACTGCCTCAAATTCCGGTTAGTGGCGGAAATGATCCGAACATTCACATGGATGGATTTCTCTCCACCCACGCGTTCAAACTGCTGCTCCTGAATAATCCGCAGGAGCTTCACCTGCATCTTGGGCGTCAATTCGTCGATTTCGTCAAGAAAAATGGTCCCCTCGTGTGCCAGTTCGAACCGGCCCTTCCGGTCCGCCACAGCTCCTGTAAACGAACCCCGGACATGGCCGAAAAGCTCGCTTTCCACAATGTCCTCGGGCAGTGCCCCGCAGTTTATGGCAACAAACGGCATCTCGGAACGAGGGCTCAGCGCATGGATTGCGTTTGCCACGAGTTCCTTGCCGGTTCCGCTTTCCCCCTCGATCAGCACGGGGACATCAACGGAACTGACTTCCCGGATATGTTCAAACAATGAAAGTGTTTTCGGGTCCCTGCCCACGAGCCCCTCAAGCGAATGGTGGTGCTTCAATCTCCGCTTGAGTTGATTTAACTCGGTTTCATCCCTGAAAGAAATCAGCGCGCCGACTTCACGGCCGTCGCTCTCCTTCAGGGACATGGTGGACATCCTCAGCATCCGTTCCATACCGTCCGGGCTGCTGAAGGAGATGTGTCGTCTGGATACGTTACCCTTGCCGGTGCTCGTTATGTTCTCGCAGAATTCGCATTCGCCTCCACAAAATCGTCCCGGAAAAACTTCATGGCAATCCATTCCGATCACCTTGCTCCGGGAATACCCCGTGATCTCTTCGGCTGCTTTATTGAAAAAAAATATCCGCCGGGTCATAGTATGGGCCATCACCCCGTCAAGTAAATTGTCCAGGATCAGCTCCAGGTTCCGGCGGGTCACAAAAAGGGCATTGAGCAGGCCGGAGGAAAAAAGCGTGCGGATATTTAATTGCAGGATATCAAACGCCGATTTCATGGCGGCATAAATTTCGTCGGCATCCTCTTCCGGATGTGGATCGGGCATATCCCAGTGCAAATGTGGGGGCATCCCGGGGAGCGTTGGCCGGCATGCAGGATCAAAATCACCCAGCGTAATAATAAGATCAAACATGAAGGGCTCAACATCAAGGAACGTAAGTTGCGGGAGGTTTGAAATATTGTAACCGGCTTCATTCATCACGCGCACGGCAAGCGGGTTGAGTTTCGGAGGCTTCATCGTGGCGCTGATGATATCAATTCTGCGGCCCTGGTGCGCGCGCACAAGGCCTTCGGCCATAAGATTCAGGCTGTTCGTACTTTCCGCAAGAAAGAGTATGATGTGTGTGTTTTCCAAATATGAATATCTGTCCTTTTGCTTAGGGCTCGCGCAGGAATAAGTTCACAGATTTTTGGTGTTGAGGCGCCCGGCTGGCAAGGAAAGTGCAGGAATATCGGGAATATTCCGAGCTTTCGCAACGCAGCCAGGCGGGATGCATCGGCACTTAAAATGTGAAGTTATTTTTGCGTGAGCCCTTAGTTTCCTAATCCATACCACAGGCATTGTCAATGACAACGAAATCGGAATTTTTGAGCTTCATTATCGAATATCTTTATGTTATGTATTAAAGGATGCTTAATCATGATGATCTCGTAAAAAGTCAGGCACCCCGGTTACGATGGCTAAGTAGAAAGTTCCATATACAAGGCGTAGTGGTGTCGCGAAAGCGGAGG
>JAADHK010000133.1 GCA_013151835.1 Deltaproteobacteria bacterium | reverse complement strand
CTCGCAAAAATTCCTCTGCGCAGGGAAATCCGCCTCGCCAACTACTTCAATGCCGGTTTTCACACAATCGGATAATGTTTCTTGCAAACTTGATTGCCGGAGCTGAAGCGCTCCGGCCTCATAGAAGCTGTTTCACTGTCCACGCGCGTGGACAGTGAAACAGGATGTGCTGAAGATCGTGGATTTGCCGATTTCAAGACCCGGTAATAGTCCATACCGGCAATTACCGGGTCTTATGCAGGGACGCGATTTAGAAAGAATAGATTACGCGGGTCCAGAACACCTGTTCATCAAAGCCACCGGCTAAATTAGAGGCCAGGGTGCCTGAATTGTTTTTCTCGTTGTAATACGCATATTTGGCGAGCACCTTGAGATTGGCGCCGATTTTTTTCACCAGCAGCAGGTCGATTTCGTCGCCATAGGCTGAATCAAATCCGCCGAAGTCTTCGGTGGTATCAAAGTAATGATAAACCGCCTTGCAGGTCACCCCCATCACGCGGGTTCCGGCCTGAACATATATATCCTGGAGGCCGTTGTCCAGGGTCCCGCCATTGGTGTTGATAAACGTATCCGCCCAGCCGTTGAATTTATGAGCCGTACTGAAAAGCGTGTCAAAGGGGCGGCTGTTATTGCTCCGGCCTGAAATATAGCTGTAGCCCGCACCGAAATTAATCAATTCGAGTTTTGCGCCCAAAAAGGCATTGAACATATTCCCGTTATGATCTTCGCCGTCTTTGTAATCACCCTGGTGGGCATATGTAAAATCATAGTTCAATACGTTAATTTTACCCTTAACCCGCAGGCCGTATGTTGCGGAGTCTCTTGCCGTCGGGGTTTTGTCCCGGGTGTCCAGCAGGTAGCAGAACGTGC
This sequence comes from Deltaproteobacteria bacterium, assembly GCA_013151835.1. Lineage (GTDB taxonomy): Bacteria > Desulfobacterota > Desulfobacteria > Desulfobacterales > Desulfosalsimonadaceae > JAADHK01. The sequence continues at coordinate 7,062 of JAADHK010000133.1, read as the reverse complement.
TGATGTTCTGGTCCGCAAGTCCCGTATATTTGGCATTTAAAAGAATAAGGCCGTCAAGCTTTACGTCCGTCAGGAATATGGTCTGGACCCGGTTAATAAAGGATGCGTAGAGGGTCAGGTCCGATATTGCCCGGCTTTTTAACGAAACGGCATTAAAGGACTGCCCGTTCTGCCGCCAGTCAATGGCGCCGATCAGCCGAACATCGTCTAATTTAATTTCCTGCCGGCCCATGCGAAGGGTTGTGGCGGCAGGTAAATTAACATCGAGATATACCTGTTGAACCCGGGTCCCGTCCGGATCCCCGACCACATCATATTTAGCGTCCCCCCCGCCCGGCCACCGGTATTGATCAATGGGATTCGCCATATCATGAAATTGCACGAATGCTTTTGTATGGAAAAATTCTCCGGTGCGGTACCCCAGTCGCGTTCGAAGCGTCAATGCATTGGCTGGTTTATGGCCTGCCGGATCATCAACGTCCGAATATTCATATGAAAACCGCAAAGTAAGGCTCGGCGTTCCCTCTTTTAACGCCCGGTTGAAATCACCCGAAATGCCTGCTGAAGCCTGGCTGCATAACAGTGGACTGAAAATAAGACAAAACAAAAAAATTGGGGACAACCAGCCTGAAAATTTACATAATTGCTTTTTCATGTTAGATACCTCTTTTTTTAAAATTAATGGAGCCGTCTATCTTCTTCAAATCGTTGTTCTATAATTATCGCCGGCTTGATTAAAAAGGTTACGACAAAAATTCCGAATGCCAAAATGCCCAGTGTGATGCTGACTTCCACCCAGCTTGGCGCGTAATCCACGATTTCGCCTAATGGTGAAGGGACCAGCCCCGGAATGATTAATCCCATCCCTTTTTCAATCCATATTCCGGTAAAAAGGAGGACACAGGCGGGCAGGAGTACAAAGGGCTTATTTTTGCCGGGGTTAAATGCCAGTATAACTGTACCGAGAATGTTCATGGATATGGCCGTCCATATCCAGGGGACCAGGGCGTCATATCCATCCAGCCCGAAAAAGAGATAAACCGCCGACAAGCTGTGATGGGTGGTAAAATAGAATTCCTTGAAAACCTCTGAAAAGAGCATAATCAGGTTAATGATGGCCGAAACGACGATGATCAGCCTCAGCTTGTTGAATATCTTTGAATTGATTTTAAAGGTGGTGGCTGTATCAATAATGATCAGGACCACGGAGATCAATGCCGGGCCGGCCGCAAAGGCCGATGCCAGAAACCGGGGGCCCATCAGGGGGTTGTTCCAGAATGGCCGGGCCGGAAGCCCCTCATAGAGAAAGGCCGTTATCATGTGAATGGCAAAGGCCCAGAAAATCGAAAGAAAAATAAACGGCCGGTATTTATTCTCATTCGGCGCCCGGTTATTATAGTGGCAATAAATAATATAAAACGGCACCAGCAGGTTTAATGCAAGGTATCCGTTTATTACGATGATGTCCCAGGCCAGAAGCGATGAGGGCCAGTTCAGTATTCCGATCCCCGGTATCAAATGCCAGGCATTAAGCGGCCCGCCGAGGTCCGCGATAATAAACAGCAGGCACATGACCAGCGCGCCGACCGCCACGCCTTCACCGATGATCACCACCTTGTGCAGGTCCTTGTCCTTGAAGATATAGGCGGGCAGAATCAGCATGACGGCTGCGGCCGCCACCCCCACAAAAAATGTAAAATTGGAAATGTATAATCCCCAGCTGACGATATTGGACATATTGGTGACGCCAAGGCCAATCTTAAACTGGACCAGATACGCATAAATACCCAGCATCATGAACGCGGCCAGGATGCACAGAAAAAACTGATAGGCGAGCCCCCCGGACAGGTTCCATGTGATGACATCCTTGATAAAGGCAATGAGCCCCCTGCCGGGTGTGGAAGACTTGTGGGTCATGTTTTTTCTCCGCTTTTCTAATCTATAAAGTACCAGAACTTGGGGTCCGTCGTCAGCTCTTCTTTCAGCCGGAAAACCTTCTTGTTTTTCAGGACAAACCGGATTTCACTCTTGGGGTCCAGGAGGTTGCCGAAAACCCTTGCGCCGGTGGGACATGCCTCGACACAGGCCGGCAAACGGCCTTCCCGGGTCCGCTGCACGCAAAAGGTGCACTTTTCCATCTGGCCGCGGGCCCGCATGCGATTACCCAGATAATGCTGTTTTTTCGTCATCTCTTTTGCCGGTACTTCCGGGTCGTGCCAGTTAAACCGGCGGCCGTAATAGGGACAGGCCGCCATGCAATACCGGCAGCCGATGCACCAGTTATAATCCACCACCACGATTCCGTCCGGCTCCTTCCAGGTGGCCTTTGTGGGGCAGGCCTTGACGCAGGGCGGGTTTTCGCAGTGAAAGCACTGAGCCCCCATATAGAAATGGCCTTCCACCGGCACTTCATGAAAATACTTGCCGTTTCCGGCCGCCGGGGCCATTTCGCCGGGCTCCATTTCAAAAATCCGGATATATTGCGTCTTTGATTTCCGGTCGAGATTGTTTTCCTTGACACAGGCGGCCACGCATTCCATGAATCCCTCGCACCGGGTCACGTTAAAGGCGTACCCGTACAGAACCCCGGGTATGGCGGCCTTGGAACTCATCTGGATGCTCACATCCTTTTTAATCTTCGCCAGCCGTTCAAGGCGACGCACCGTCTCCTCTTTTTCAGAAACAGTCATGAGGCGGTAGTTCTTTTTGAAATACTCTTTCCACCTCAATTCCCGCTCTTCTTTGGAGGGCAGCAAAGCGGTTCCGCAACCGGATGCCATGGCAACACTTCCCAGGGCCGCTGCCTTTGCGGCGCCCTTAAGAAAATCCCGGCGCCCGAATTTTTTTTTCTTATCCGTTGTTTGGTTCGGGGAGCTCTCTTTTTGATTTTTGTTCTCGTTATTTTTACGGATATCCATATTATTTCCCGTTAATCCAAAGGATGCGAATAGGTTGCCGGCCATCGTTTTTTAAAGCGCGGCGAGTGGGGATTATGGCAGGAGGTGCAATTTCGGACCACCCGCTTGCCCGCCCAATACGATACACGCTTGCCGTGGGCGCCGCCCACCCAGTCTTTTTTCTGCCTGAAATGGCACTGGCCGCAAAGCTTGTAGCTGTGGTCCATGTCAATTATCACGCCTTTTTCAGTGACCAGAAAATCCCGGTCGTCCTTATTATGACAGGTAAAGCATTGCAGCGGTTTTTCCTGGCCGCCATGTACCAGGCGGATATCTCCGTGGGCTATTTTAGCGGCTTCCGGCCGATTGACATCCTGATTATTATGGCATTTGCTGCACTTAAAACGCTCAATTTTATCCTTGCGGGTCCGGGTCCAGAACTTCCCGCCCTGGTATTTAATATTTACCAATACCAGATGATCGGAAAAGGAGAGCATGGGATCGACCAGTTTTTCATCATCAAACGGCGCTGTCGCGTTTTTGTATGTTTCAATGACGCCGCCGGACCCGCAATACGCCGTTTTTCCGGCAAGGATGAAAAATAAAGCTGCAAATATCCGGAAAATATTTTTTTTACACCTGGATATATTCATAACGTCCCGTATCATTATTTTGAAGGTGCCCGTTGAAAAACCCCGGCAAAAGAATCCGGCACATGGCACTGCCTGCAGTTCCCCCGCATCGGATGCTCCACGCGAATGGCGGACACCGTTCCGGGCCCCACATGGCAGGCAATACAATTGCCCCTGTTCTGAAGATCATGGACAATAGGCGGCGGCGCTCCGGGCAGAAATGACCGTCCCAGCCTGGGCGGGATAACGCTCATCCAGTCGGTTCCCACAAACAGGCTGTTCGTAATAATTGTTACATGGCATTGCCTGCAGGAAGTCTGTTCCGGATGTGGCGTTACCGGCGTATTGCCTTTGAGCACCTCGCTCCATCCGCCCTTTGCATGGCAGGTCAGGCACTCCATTTGCGCGCCGTCCCCTTTCACGAGCTTATGGGGGATGTAGGGCGGGGAGCCGGGGTATTGCCTGAGGGAGTAATAGGCTTCAAGGGTCCGCCCGGTGGATGTGGCCGCCATGTAGGCGTTTGATATCCGATCAAAATTTTTGAAAATGGTGTTTCCCTTTTGATCAAAATCAATGCTCTGGGGCCCTATGAGCGGTGTTTGTCTCTCTGCGGCAACTATTGGCGGAGATTCATAGGTGATGGCCGCAAATATGATAAACGGCAATGCCGCCAGACAGAGCCCGGCAAAAATGAGAAAAATTTTTCCCGGCTTTGCGTCCGTTTTATGATTTGGTTTTTCCATTAGGCTCTCTCCACTTTTACCGCGCATTTTTTATAATCCGGCTGTTTGGATATGGGGCAGAAAGCGTCCAGGGTGACTTCGTTGATTAAATGGCTTTCGTCGAAAAAGGGGACAAAAACCATCCCTTTCGGCGGATTTCCCCGGCCGTTGATGCTTGCCGTCATTACCACGGACCCGCGCCTGGATGTGACTTTTACCTTGCTTCCGTTGACGATGCCCATGTCAGAAGCGTCATCGGGATTGATTTCCACGTAGGATGAGGGCATCGCTTTGTGCAAAATCGGGATGCGCTGGGTCATGGAGCCGGTGTGCCAGTGTTCAAGGACCCGGCCGGTATTGAGCCAGAACGGATATTCGCTGTCCGGCGATTCCGCCGCCGGTTCATAGGGGCGCATCCATATCCAGGCCCTTTTGTCCGGCTTGCCGTAAAAATCAAAATCATTTCCCTTGGCCGCCGGATCGTATTTGGGATTATAGCGCCATTTGGTTTCCATGCCGTTTACAAAGGGCCATTGAACCCCGGGACGGGCCTTCAGCACCTTGTACGGGGCCATCCGGTGTTTTGGATTGTCATGAAACAGGATGTATTCATTCCAGATGTCCTCGATGTAGGTTTCCTGAGGCCAGGGGAATTGTTTTTCAAACCCCAGGCGTCTTGCCACTTGAATGAGCTGCCAGGTGTTGCACATGGTGTCTCCGGGCATGGGAACGATCTGGTCGTTGTGCTGAGTGCGGCGCTCCGAGTTGCCGAAAAAACCTTCCCGCTCCACCCACAGGGCCGAGGGGAGTATGACATCCGCCACATCGGTCGTCGGGGTGGGGTAGATATCGGAAACCACGATGAACCGGTCGTCTTTGAGCGCACCGTTTCGATATCGCCTGAGATTGGGCATTGTCACCATGGGATTGGTGACCTGAATCCACATGAACCGGATTTCTCCCCGGTCAAGTGCCCGAAACATCTCGACCGTGTGATAGGTCGGCTTGGGGTCAATGTTCTTCTCCGGCACCTGCCAGATGGCCGCCGCCATTTTCCGGGCTTTTTCGTTCATGACCACCCCGTGGGGCAGTTTATGGGTCAGGGTGCCCACTTCCCGGACGGTGCCGCAGGCGCTCGGCTGGCCGGTCAGGGAAAAGGGACTGTTGCCGGGCATTGATATTTTACCGACCAGCAGGTGAATATTGTAAACCAGGTTGTTGATCCAGGTGCCCCGGGTGTGTTGATTCATCCCCATGCACCAGAAGGAGGTCACTTTCTTGTCCGGATCTCCGTAAATGGAAGCCAGGTACCGGATGTCCTTGGCGGACACGCCGGAGATTTTTTCCACCTTTTCCGGGGTGTAGTCTTCCAGAAATTTTTTATACTCATCAAAGGCGATGGTTTCCGCCTTATCCTTAAACTTGAAATGATCCTCGGTGCCGTAACCGATATGGGTTTTTCCCTTGTGAAAAGAAACATGCTTATTTACAAAATCCCAGTTTACCCAGTCATTACGGATGATTTCATAACAGATGGCATTGGCCACGGCCAGGTCGGTCTGGGGCTTAAAGAGGATTGATTTGTCAGCCGCCTGGCTGCTGCGAGTGCTGCGGGTGGCAAAATCGATGATTTGAACATCGCCCTTGGCCTTGCGGTTGGCAAGCATCCTTGAAAACAGAATCGGATGCATTTCCGCCATATTGTTTCCCCAGGTGATAAACACATCCGCGTTATCGATATCCTCATAGCAACCCATGGGCTCGTCCAGGCCGAAGCTGGTCATGAATCCGGTCACCGCGCTGGCCATGCACAAACGGGCGTTGGCCTCCACATTATTGGTGCCGATACATCCCTTAAAAAATTTCGACGCGGTATATCCGTCCGCAATGGACCATTGTCCGGAACCGTAGATGGAAACCGAATCCTTTCCGTGGTTTTTGATGGTCTCTTTCATTTTGGCGGCCACCAGATCCAGGGCTTCTTCAATGGGCACCTCGACCAGTTTGCCGTTTTTCCGGATCATGGCCTTTTTGATCCGGTCTTTGCCATACAGGACCTGCACCGAATGATAGCCCTTTACACAGCATAATCCCTTGTTGACACTGCTGTTGGGGTCGCCTTTCACGGCCACGGCCCGGTCGCCGGAAACACCGATTAAAAGCCCGCACCCGGTGCCGCAAAACCGGCAGGGCGCTTTTTTCCAGGCAATCGTTGACGAAAAAAGATCCGTCTTTTTCCACCCGGCAAAGACAATCCCCGGAAACAATGTCGATGCGGCCGCAACCGCGCTGTTTAACGCCATGGACTTGATGAACGATCTTCTGGAAATACTCATAAAATACTCCTCCCGTCTATTGATCCGTATGACCATAAGCCATGGCCAGAGACTCTAATGATTTTAAGTTTTTTAGTTTTTTCTGCAGGGCTTTTTCCTGGTCCTCGCCCCGGGTGTCGGTGACCAGAATCAGGACATCATTATTTTCGGCCGCCATGACCTCGCAATGGTTCATGGCCGACAGATCCCTTACGAGTTGTTCTTTTGATATTCCCTTTGACGGATATGCTATGTAGCTGAAAACAGGCATGGAGGCTCCTGGTTAGTGACCGAACGAAAACCGCTAATTTTCCCAATTTCTGTGTTGGGCTCAAATTTTGATGATCTCGTAAAAAGTCAGGCACCCCGGTAAAGATGGCTAAGTAGAAAGTTCCATATACAAGGCGTAGTGTTGTCGCGAAAGCGGAGGCATACATATAGTATTCCGAGCATTTCGCGACCCGCTACAACGCAGTAGATGGGACTTTTTACGACG
>JAADHK010000057.1 GCA_013151835.1 Deltaproteobacteria bacterium | reverse complement strand
AGTAATACTGACATCCATTGGGGCTAGCCATAACCCTTTTAATATTTCGCCGGGATGTGGGGGATTGTGCATTCTCATATTTTTCCCTCGTTAAGATGGTTAGTGATAATCTTCGTAATTAACAATTTCTGCATCACCTTCAATAAAGCGAAATGTAATACGCCAATTAGCTTGGACTGTAACAGCCCAAATTCCTTTCCTGTTCCCCTTTAATTGATGCAAAGCAAGTGTGGGGATATTCATATCCTCAACAGCCTTGGCCTGATTTAATTGAGCCAAAATCAACCTGATTCTTCTTGCATGCCGAGCTTGAATGCCAGCTTTGCTTCCCTTGGTAAAGAATTTTTCCAAACCTTTATGGATAAAATTTTTAATCATAAAATATTGTAACCATCCAGTTCTCGAAACGCAACCATAAAGATTACAGATGAGGCCGTAGCCTTTTTGGGAAAAATTGTCTTAGCCATATTGCCTTAATGACTTTGAGGCTCTTAACAGTATTGCCACGAAGAACAAGTTTATATGAAATTTGATTTTCATGTAGATATTGTATTCAAGGACCCCAACGGATAGCTGACCTGCAGCGGCGCTCCGTATTTGAATTTTAGCCATCGGCTGTCACCCCGCTGTCAAGTCAAGCGTTTGGTTCGGTGTTCTGTAGTTTATTCTTCCATGAAAAATATCTTATGGTAGACAAAACAAGGATTAATAAAGTTGCAGAAGGCGATAAGAAATTTATCCACTCCCAAGGCCCTGGACCTGATTCCCCGCATGCTGTAAAATTCTTTGTTTTCCCGACTATAGCTAAAACAAGAAGGCAGATGCCTAAAAATAATGATATAAACAAAGATGTTTTTCTAAGTTTAATGGTCACAAATATTATAGAGGCATATCCGATACAGACCAACAAAGGAAACAGAGCATAAAACTTTTCAGAAAACGCAACTAATATTAAGAACAGATATATTGCCGGGCCGTACACTGCAATAATGCCAGCGACTACTAACAAAATAGCGAAGACTATTTCCCGATTTATTTTCATAAAACCTTTGCCTATTATCTGCCTTTCTGTTTAATCATATAATGGAGTTAATACATGGAAATCAAGACAAAATTTAAACCGAGCCAAAGTATCGCTTAATGGAGCAGGTCCGTGAAGTTTTACGATACTATCATTACGCATACAAGACGGAACAATCATATTGTGGCATGAGTCTCTCCACAATCATTACCCAGTCTGGAAAAATTCAGTATTTTCCGCGTCCTTCCGTCGCAAAGCTTTAGAAAAATAACAAATTTGGACGGGTCTTTAATGTTTATCAGCAATCGAAGATCATGCTCTACATACGTGTTCACATAAAACTGCATGGCTTTGGTGACATTCAGTTTTTGGTAAACGGTTCACAAAGCCTTTTAGATCATTTTTTCAGCAAAAGATCCTTAAATGCCCGGTCATGCTCAATGGCAAACGATTCTTCGAATCCTTTGCCTGAATTTCCGGTAATATATCCTTTTGCATATTGAAGGGTGGCAAGGGGCGCTTCAAGGATAGTTTTAGCGATCCGGATGGCTCGATCCATTAACTTTCCGTCTTGGGCTATTTCACTCACAAGCCCGATGCGATGCGCTTCATGGGCATCGATCCTTCTGCCGGTCAGGCAAAGGTCGCGTGCCAGGCCATCGCCTACAATCCATCTTAAGGGGGTAAAAAGAGGCGGTGCTCCGAATTTAATTTCAGGGTGTCCGAAAAAAGTTGATTCAGAACAGATTCTAATATCACAAAGGGTAGCAAGGTCAAACCCGCCGCCCAATGCCGGACCGTTTATCGCGGCAATGGTGGGCTTTGAAAAATTCCAGACATCCCGGTGATATCTGGCCGATGAATTAAACACATCCTCCATCAGCTCCGGCCGGCTGAACTCTTTTAGGTCAAACCCTGCGGTAAATATTGTCCCGGAACCGGTAATGATGACAACACCCACTTCCGGCGAGTCCTCCCAGGATTTCAGACATTCGGATATTTCCTTGCGCAATTGAATAGAGAGTGCATTTCGCTTATCCGGCCGGTTTAATGTAAGTATGCCGACCTTTTCATCGTTTATCTCGGTTTGTATGGTTTGAAATGTCATCATGTGCTCCTTTTTAATGGGATTCGCATGCGGGCCGGTTTACCCCTTTTTCATCATTCTAATGATCGGGGACGGTTCTTTCGGCTGCCAGTCCGTTTCTTCGGGTTTTTCGGGCCAGGTAAAGGGAAGATGAATAACTTCACCGGGCTTTGATGCTTTTTCGAAAACTTCAAGGGCTTTTAAGAGAACGGCCCTCTGCCCCTCACGGTCATTTACCTGCCCCACGATGCGCCCGAACGGATGTTCGATGGCGGCTATTCGCGGGATTCCGATTTCCCGGTTATATTCAGGGATATTTGATAATAAAACAGTAGAAAATCCGGCTTCTTCCAGAACCCGGGCAACCAGTCCGCCGGACCGGCAGCAGAGCGGTCAGGTGGGTGTCAGGAACACCGCGCCGACATTTTCGGATTTCATATTTTTTATGATCTCCGGCATGGTTTCGTCCACGAGAAATTTCGCGTCCAGTTGAAATCCGTAAAAAGAATAATGCGTGGGCGCAAGTTCCCCGATAATTGCCTCCTGTTCGAATTCTTTAAACCGGGCCAGGGGGAGGATGACATTCATATCGCTTTGTATATATTTTGTATTTACGTGAAGATGGTTCGTGTTGATATCGCCGGTGGTGGCGGTTTTAGGGATTTTGCGATACGTGGGGTCGCCCCAGAGCGGCTCTTTTTTTTCTCTTGCCATGTTAAACTCAGGCTCTGTCTTCATATTGATCCCGGCAGATGTAATCAACGCAAAGGTCGTATCTTTACAAGCAGTTTTCATTGGCGTCCAGGGAATATGCCCGGAAAATTCTTCCTCCGGAATGCTGTTGCTGAGCATTGCCTTTAGCGATTTGGGCATAAATCTAAATCCGTTAACCGTTTTTCCGCCTTGTGTCATTTGTTCCCTCCTGTCAGCTTGTTTTTTTACAAAGTCGTCGGCCCTTATCCTACAGCCCGTAAATAACGGCATTGATTTTCTCTTTTTTAAAGAGCGCCTTTACCTGTTCCATTGTCTTTTCATCGGCTGTCCGGCATTTTACAAAATCGATATCCGTGTCAATGGCGGCAATCTTTGATTGCCAGAAATCGTGGTACGGCAGGCAATGGATTGTTTTATGACCGGTGCCGTGCAGAAACTCGGCGGTCCGGGTGATATTTTCGTGCGAATCGTTTATTTCCGGTATAACCGGCATTCTCGGCTGAACCGGGGCGCCTGTTTCACAAAGCCGCATGAAATTTTTAAGTATCCCGGCATTTGAAACACCCGTGTATTTTTTATGAATGTCCGCATCCATGATTTTAAGATCAAAATAAAACATGTCGACCATGGGTATGACGGGCGTCAGGTTTTCCCAGTTAAAAAATCCACAGGTTTCAACCAGGATATGGACCCCTTTTGCTTTCATGCGAGTGCAGAATTCACGGACAAAGGCATGCTGCACCAGCGGCTCCCCGCCCGACAATGTGATTCCGCCGCCGGATTGCTCAAAATAGTCGCGGTCTTTTAATGCTTCGGCGGCCAGGGCGTTTAAATCCCATTTGCGACCTGCGATGCGAAGCGCGCCGCTTGCGCATTTATTAACACAGCGTCCGCATGCGTTACACAAAGAATAATTGATCCGGATACTTTTTTCCAGGTCGAGTGCACCTGCGGGACAGGCCGGGACACAGTCCCCGCACAGGATACAGCGTGTTTGCGAAAAAAAGAGTTCGGGTTCTTTTTTATGCGATTCCGGATTCTGGCACCATTTGCACCTCAGCGGGCAGCCCTTGAAAAACACGACGGTCCGGATTCCCGGGCCGTCGTGCAGGCAGAATCTCTGGGTGTCGAATATGATGGCGGCTGTTTTTTCCATTAATCCAGGGCTGCGCGGATTATCCCCTGCTGCTCTTCGAGAAAAAGGCGGTAAAAGCCGGTCGCCGGGGTTGAGGAGGCTTTTCGCCCGATAAAATCGAGATCAATGCCAAGGGCCGCCTTAAATCTTTCCTGCATGAATCCCCAGGCCCCCATGTTTTGCGGTTCTTCCTGGACCCAGGTATATTGTCCGCAATTTTTGTATTTTTTGATCACCTTTTTAATCTGCCCGCCCGGAAAAGGGTAGAGTTGCTCAATGCGGACAAGGGCGACATTTTTATCCTTTGCCGCTGTTTTCAGCTCATAGTAGATTTTTCCCGTGCAAAATAAAACCCGCTTTGTCGTCTTTGCCGGGGTATTGTCGGAAATTATCGGAAGAAAGCCTTTTTTTGTAAAATCGGCCTGTTCGGATGTGGCCAGCGGATTTCTCAACAGGCTCTTGGGGGTGAATATAACCAGGGGCTTTAATATCGGGCCCATGGCCTGGCGGCAGAGAATGTGGAAGTACTGGGCCGGGGTCGTCGGATAACAGACGCCGAGATTATCGTCCGCGCACAGGGCAAGAAAGCGCTCCGGCCTGGCGCTGGAATGTTCGGGGCCCTGGCCCTCATATCCATGGGGCAAAAGGAGAACCAGGCCGCTTTTTACCCCCCATTTTGTCCCGCCGCTTACAATGTACTGATCTATAATGACCTGGGCGTTGTTTACAAAATCGCCGAACTGTGCCTCCCATATGGTGAGGCAGTCGGGGCGAACCAGGGAATAGCCGTATTCAAACCCGAGAACACCGGCCTCGGACAGCAGGCTGTTTATGGGTGTGAAAAGGCCCTGCTTTTTATCCGCGTGTGCAAGCGGCGCGTACACCGCGTTGGTTTCCATGTCAAATACAACGCTGTGCCGCTGGCTGAATGTCCCCCGCTGGCTGTCCTCCCCGCTCAGGCGGATCGGTATTCCCCGGGCAAGAATTGCGCCAAACGCCAGTGCCTCGGCATTGGCCCAGTCGATTCCGTTGCCGGCATCAACGGCCGCAAGCCTTTTTTCAAAAAGCTTTTTTATTTTCGGGTGGAGATTAAAGCCTGCCGGCGCGCTGTTTATGGCGCGGGCCAGGTTCGTGAGCATTTGGGCCTCAATCCTGGTATCCGCATCCGGGGAATCGTTTTGAGCGGAATTTTGGGTCGGGGGCAAAGCGGCATCCGTCTTTCTGGCCGTGTTCAGCGCCCCGGACAAACAGGCATCAATTCCTTTGTTTATGGAATTGATGCCCTTTCTGTCGATTACCTCTTCTTCAATCAGGAGCTTGCCATAGATTTCATCCAGAGAAGGGCGGGTCTTGATACGCTCATACATCAGGGGCTGGGTGAAATAGGGCTCATCGCCCTCGTTGTGGCCGTAACGGCGGTACCCGATCACGTCGATGATCACGTCCTTGTTAAAGCGCATCCGGTATTCGCATGCCAGCTTGGTGATGCCGATCAAGGCGTCGGGGCTTTCGCCGTGGACATGAAAGATGGGGACCATGAGGCCCTTGGCGATGTCGGTGGAATACCTTGTCGATCGTGCGTCTTCGGGCAGGGTTGTGTACCCGATCTGGTTATTGACGATCACATGGATGGTCCCGCCGGTTTTATAGCCCTCAAGCTGCGACATGTTCAGGGTCTCGGCCACGATGCCCTGTCCCGCGAATGCCGCGTCCCCGTGAAGCAGCACGGGAAGCACCGAATTATAATTACCTGCCCGCTTCATATCGATAAACGCCCTTGCCATACCCTCGACAACCGGGTCGACGGATTCGAGATGGCTCGGGTTTGACGGAAGCACGATCATAACCCGGCGGGAGTCGGGCAGGGTGATTTGGGCCGAATATCCCTCGTGATATTTGACGTCACCCGCGCCTGCAAGTGCGTTGGGATTGAACTGGTTTTCAAATTTTCGGAAAATATCCTCATAGGGGCGGTTTAAAATATTGGTCATTACGTTGAGCCGCCCGCGGTGGGCCATTCCCAATACAACGGTCTTGCAGCCAAGGCCCGACGCATGGTTTACAAGGGCGTCGAGCATGGGAATGACCGCGTCCGCGCCTTCGAGTGAAAATCGTTTCTGACCGATATATTTCTTGTGGAGAAATTGTTCAAACCGTCGGGTCTCACACAGCTTCTGCAATATCCTTATTTTTTCATCACGGCTCAGGTCGGGTTTATTTCGGCATGACTCCATTTTTTCCCTCAACCACCCACGTTCCGAAGGATCCTGAAGGTGCATGTATTCAACACCGATGGAACGGCAATATGTCGTACGCAGCAGGGACAGTATTTCCTTTAAGGTCATTATCTTGTGCCCGGATGTCCCGGCCCCGGGCACATAAAAGGATGACGTCATGTCTTCACGGGTGAGGCCGAAGGCTTTCGGGTTTAAGAGGGGATGATCGGTAACGCATGAAACAAGGGGGTCGAGGCAGGAAAGGAGATGGCCGATGTCCCGGTACCGGTAGATCAGCGCCTCTACCCTGGACTGTTTGCGCAGCCGGTCTTCCGGTATGGAAAGATCCGGTTCTGCGGATCTCGCGTAGCCGAGTTCAAAGCCATCGAAAAAAACCGACCAGTCCTTTCCAACCGAGCCGGGGTCAGCCTTCCATTTTCCGTAAAGGGCGTCGATATATTCGATATCCCAGGGTCCTGAATAAGACATGCGATGTTTCTCCTTAATTCACAAATTTGTGGCGTGGATAAATGCCCGCGACAGGGCGTCACGGGCATCGGCCATGGGAACCTTCCGTCCCAGTTCCCTTGAAAGACTCGTGACAAAACAATTTTCAAGACCGCAGGGAACGATATCGTCAAAATAGTGCAGGTCGGTATTAATGTTGACTGCAAACCCGTGGCTCGAAATGCCGCCTGAATCGACTTTCACGCCGATGGCGGCGATTTTCCGGTTTTCAGTCCATGCGCCGGGATATCCCGGCAGTCCGGATGCGTGGACGCCCAGATCTGCGAGCGCCCGGATAAGCATTTTTTCAAGCCAGCGTACATACAGCCTGACACCATCAAATCGCGCGCCAACGTCGATGATTGGATATCCAATAATCTGTCCCGGCCCGTGGAATGTGATGTCTCCGCCCCTGTCCGTGCGAAATAATTTTATGCCGCGCTTTTTCAGCTCGTCTTCGGATACAAGCAGATGTGTTTTTTCTCCCCGTATTCCCAGGGTGTAGGTCGGGGGATGTTCCAAAAGCAAAAGCGTGTCGGTGATCCGGTTGCGCCGACGCAATTTACCCATATACGCTTGGAGTTCAAGCGCGTCATCATAGGGGAGAACGCCATAATATATTACATCCGGACTCAAGGTTTCAAGCCCCGGAAAAGGCTGCATGAATTTTTCCTTTTGTAATAATGCCATGCAATCAGGATGCCGGATCAGGCAGGGTGTGAAAGAGGCCGTTTAATATCCGGATTTCCGATGGCCCGCCAGATATTTTATGTATCATAAATATGAAACATTTTTGTTCCAAACAATACACTTTTGATGGCAACACCTGTTTTTCATCCCTGTATTGCGCCACTCAAACCGGATGAGCAATGCAAGGCGGGAAATGGCGTGCAAAAACTTGAATATGGGACGATTCCCAACCTCCAGGCTCCTTCCCTAACGGTGAAATCGGGCCATGAACTTTCATGTGAGAGTATTATCATAAATTCAGGTAAATACAATAATGATAATCTCGTAAAAAGTCGCAAAACGCCTTTTCACTCGACGGGGGAGGCTTTCCCTTCCCCGTCATCTGGAATGAATTCGGATGGTTCTACCCCCGGCCGGCGCTGCCGCGCTCGGCCGGTTGACGGACTTTTACGAGTCCGTCAATAATATTTCAATATGGATTGAAAGTATGGCACGATTTTTGATTAATTTTATAGGATAAAGGCTTTAAAAAGATGCTCTTGTATTGAAAAAGCTAAGGGCTCGCGCAGGAATAAGTTTCACAGATTTTTGGTGTTGAGGCGCCCGGCTGGCAAGGCGCGAAAGTGCAGGAATATCGGGAATATTCCGAGCTTTCGCAACGCAGCCAGACGGGATGCATCGGCACTTAAAATGTGAAGTTATTTTTGCGTGGGCCCTAAGGGACGATGAGTTGCAAATGGAGGTTACAATGGAAAAATACGAATGCCCGTGCGGTTATGTATATGACCCCGAAGAAGGCGATTTTGAATCAAATATCCCGCCGGGAATCCGGTTTGAAGACCTGCCGGATGACTGGGTCTGTCCGAAGTGCGGGGCTGAAAAGGAATTTTTTGACACAGCATGAGATTAGGTTTGCCGTGCGAGACGCGATCCCTCCCGTGTTTTGCGTGGCTACAGGCGGGACGGGCCTTGCCCGCCCCGTCTTTTTTTTAAACGGACTCGCAAAAGCCAGTTTCGAGTTGGTTGGGTATCGGCTATTGTTTATCCAGCAATAAGTTTGGCCATTTTTTCGCTTATTTTTTTAAATGATCCGGCGACCTCTGAGTCTGTGTATTCCTTTGCAAACGCCACGCCCGCATCCCCGGCCTTAACCAGGTTGGGATCAAAGGGAATCCTTCCCAGAAAGGGTATGCTCGAATCTTGTGCCGTCTTCTCGCCGCCGCCGGTCCCGAAAAGATCGACCGTTTTGTCACAATGCGGGCAGACATAACCGCTCATGTTTTCGATCAGGCCGAATATCTCCATGTTTATCCGCTTGCAGAAGGAGATCGATTTTCTGACATCGGACAGGGCCACTTCCTGGGGGGTCGTCACGATAATTGCCTTGGCCTCCTTGACCGTCTGGGCAACGCTTAAGGGTTCATCGCCGGTTCCGGGCGGGGAATCAATTATCAGAAAATCGAGATCGCCCCAGTTCACATCCCCGATAAACTGCTGAATTGCCGAATGCTTCAATGGCCCCCGCCAGATTACCGCCTCGTCCTTGTTCGGCATAAGCGATTCAACCGAGATGGCGGACAGATTGTCTGAATAGTGCATGGGCGCAAGCTTGTTTCCGTCACCGGTCGCCATGTAGTCGGAGAGCCCCAGCATGCGGGGTACGTCCGGACCGTGGATGTCAACATCCATTATACCCACGGAAAAACCCTGTTCCGCCAGGCACATGGCGAGGTTAACGGACACGCTGGTCTTGCCGACACCGCCCTTGCCGCTCATGACCAGAAATTTATGTTTTATCTTATCCAATGCTTTTTTTATTGATTCTTCCTGTTGCTTTGCCGCCTGCTGCGGATTGGCGCCGCAGCTGCCGCCCTGACAATTTCCCATTAATATTTCTCCTTATATTATTTGATTTGTTTTTTACGAATCCGTCAGCCTTACATTAACCGATGCGGCATGGGCGTCGAGCCCCTCCGTATCGGCCAGCAGGCGGATATTGTCTGCATCCTCGAAAAATGCGGCCCGGCTGTAATATACAACGCTGGTTTTTTTGGTAAATACCTCCACCGAAAGGGCGGATGAGAACCGTGCCGTTCCGCCGGTCGGCAGCACATGGTTCGGGCCTGCAATGTAGTCTCCCACCGGTTCAGGCGTAAATTCCCCCATGAATACCGCCCCGGCGTTCCTTATTTCGCTTATCATCTCAAACGGCTCCTTTACACAGAGTTCCAGGTGCTCGGGAGCGATTTTGTTCGCAATGGCAACTGCTGTATCCATGTCCGGAACCACCATGATCCCGCCGTATGAATTAATCGATTGCTGTGCGATATCGCGCCGGGCAAGTCCGGCCAGGCGCTCTTTTACGTATGCTGAAATTCGTTCCGCAAGCTGTGCGTCGGGGGTAATGCAGACCGATGATGCCAGTATGTCGTGTTCGGCCTGGGACAAGAGGTCTGCGGCGATAAATTCCGGGTTTGCGTGTTTGTCGGCTATGACCAGGATCTCGCTCGGCCCCGCGAGCATGTCTATGCCCACCATTCCCGACACGATCTTCTTGGCAATGGTCACGTAGATATTACCCGGGCCCACAATTACGTCGACCGGTTTTATGGTCCGGGTGCCGTAGGCCAGGGCTGCCACCGCCCATGCGCTTCCCACCTTGTAAATCGTGTCTATGCCCACTATCCCTGCCGCAGCAAGCAAATGGGGATTAATGCTTCCGTCGGCCCTGGGCGGTGTTACCATTGCAAGTCTTTTCACTCCGGCGATCTTTGCGGGAATCCCGCCCATGAGCACCGTGGAGACCAGCGGGGTCATCCCGCCGGCAGCCCCCGGAACGTAGATTCCGGCGGCATCCACAGGGTTGACCATCTGGCCGAGGATAACACCCGGCCTGTCGGCAGTGAACCATGAATTCGATTTCTGTCTCGTGTGAAAGGCGCTTATCCGGTCTGCGGCCGTGGTCAGGGCGTCCATAAACCGATCATCAACGCTTTGGCGCGCCAGATTAAACTCGGCATCCGTTACCACTATATCTTCAACGCCAAGCTCCTTTGAATCAAACTGATTCGTATAATCGATTACAGCGGCATCACCTCTATTCTTTACATCTTCTATGATCCGTAAAACCGATGCCTCAATTTCAGGGTCCGCGCCGATGCTCCGGCTGCAAATTATCCTTATTTTTTCTTCGGCCTCAGCCGAAGGATATGTAAAAATACGCATTTATCATTCCTTTCGGATTATATTGTATGTTTTTCTGCCTCATTCTTTATGCAAAAGGTCCGCCCGTGTCAATGGGAATGGGCTTAATATGGTATTGACTTGCCATGCTTTTTTTGTAATGGATACTTTTTTTAATTATGGAAGTTTGGATTTTAGCCGTTTTTGCCAAAAAAGGGCAGGGCGCTATCCTTATAAAACAAGCAATAATCAGGAGGTAAAATCATATGTCAAGTCAACGTATCTATAATTTCAATGCAGGCCCCGCAGCTCTTCCCCTGCCCGTGCTGGAGGAAATCCAGGAATCGTTTTTAAATTTCAGGAAAAGCGGCATGTCCATCATAGAGGTCAGCCACCGGTCAAAATGGTTTGACGATGTGATCAATGATGCAGTGGACAGGACAAAGCGGCTGCTTGGTTTAGATGAGCGGTATCATGTCCTTTTTCTTCAGGGCGGGGCAAGTCTCCAGTTCGCCATGATACCCATGAATTTTCTGGCTACGGGACGAACGGCCGATTACGTGGATACCGGCACATGGTCAACAAAGGCCATCAAAGAGGCCGGAATCCAGAAAAAAGAGATTGCGGTGGTGGCATCGTCCAAAGACCGGGATTTTTGCTATATACCTGAAGATATCAAATTTAACCCCGGTGCATCCTATGTTCATATCACGTCCAACAACACCATCAAGGGTACGCAATGGCAATCATTTCCGGATACGGGCGGCGTCCCGCTTGTTGCGGACATGTCGTCCGATTTCATGTCCCGGCCCCTTGACGTGGAAAAATTCGGCCTCATCTATGCCGGCGCCCAGAAAAACATCGGCCCGGCCGGTGTCTGCATGGTCATCATCCGTGACGACATGATTAAACTCATAGGCGACGGCCTCCCCTCCATGCTGGATTATAACACCTTCGTGAATAAAAATTCCATGTACAATACCCCGCCCTGTTTCGGTGTTTATACGATCGATCTGGTATTAAAATGGCTGGAGGAGGACATGGGCGGACTTTCCGGCATGGAGAGCTTTAACGTAAAAAAGGCGGCTATCCTCTATTCCTTTATTGAGGGAAGCGATTTTTACCGGGCCACCGCCGATGAAGGCAGTCGTTCGCTCATGAACGTGACCTTCCGGTTGCCGAGCGAAGACCTGGAGGCCGCCTTTGTGGCAAAGGCCATTGAAAACGGCATGGGCGGGCTCAAGGGGCACAGGTCCGTGGGTGGATGCCGGGCATCAATCTACAATCCCGCCACCATAGAGGGGGTCGAGGCGCTGGTTGCTTTTATGAAGGAGTTTGAGGCGAAAAACGGATAGGACGACTCCGTAAAAACTCCGTCTGCGGCGTTGCGCGATCCGGGAAAAAGCTATATCAATCAATGGGCAGGGAACTCGGCCTTGATGTGGCTGATTTTGATTCCCTGCTGAAATGATCACCGACCTACGGAAAATATGCGAAAAATAACCGGCGCCTGACACGGCAAAAAATATTGACAA
Source organism: Deltaproteobacteria bacterium (assembly GCA_013151835.1). Classification (GTDB taxonomy): domain Bacteria; phylum Desulfobacterota; class Desulfobacteria; order Desulfobacterales; family Desulfosalsimonadaceae; genus JAADHK01. Next base: position 3,931 of record JAADHK010000057.1, on the reverse strand, counting down.
AATAATCCCCCACAACGCAATATGATGTATCCCAACGTATACCATACAACTATATATATTAGGTTGTCGACTTTTCATAAAAGATCTTGGGAGTAAAATGTAAAAATAGGGTTGACTCGCGTCAACCCGCAATGCTAATTTATAGGCAAATCTCCGCATGAAAAGACCACCGGTCACAAGAAATAAGGCTTACTACAGTAAAAGACAGATACGGAGTTTAATTGCCAACAAAAGGGTTATTATCCCTCCGCACATCCAGGAAGAGGCCGATAAAGATTTTGGCTGGGATACAGACCGGATAAAAAAAGCCATTCTGAAGTTGCCCGTATCGTGCTGTTATAAATCCGCACCAAGATTCACCGAACCTGAAATTTTGGTGGATTATTACAGGGCCGACGATATATATGGTGAAAATATTTATACCCATTTCTATGTTGAAGATGGTTGGCTGATAATCGACAGTTTCAAGGAGCGATAAAAATCATGAGATGCTATGATTGCGGCGAAACCTGCACTCGACATTCGGGCAAACTCCAGCTTGAAAACCATTCAATCGGCTGGTTTGAAATTGACTCCCCGGAATATTATAAATGCGACAAGTGCGGCAAGCTGCTTTTTCCGGAAGAAACACTAGAAATAATTGATGCATTTAAAAAAGAAAAATTAAACCGCATACTCGAGGAACTTCCGGTAAAGGATTTCATATCCGGCCAAGAGGCTGCGGATACTCTAGGAATTTCCAAACAGGCTTTTCACAAGCATCGGCGAATAAGAAACGGTTTCATTTATTCCATCAAAAAATGGGGGAAACGGGTTTACCATAAAAAATCGGTGGAGCTGTTCAAATCAAAAGGAGATGGCAGGTTTTCACTCTATGACATGGAATTCAATGAAAGCCGTGAGTCTGCCGCAAAAGAACATTATACAATTGTTTACATCAATGCTAAACCCGATGAAATATCATATCGACCGACACTGATGCCAGAAGAGGGTGCGTCATTAAAAAAAATGCGATACAATAACATTCTGCTGACAGAAAGGACACCCGCATACAATCGAGGATGACATCATGACACAAAAAACAGAAAAAGAAGCAGTGAAAAACCAGGAGCTAACCATGCCCACCCCCCCATCCCTGTGGGCTGATAACTTTCAGCTCGGAACACGTGAAGATGGTATCTGCATGCTCAGGTGCCTTGCGGTAATCCCGGAAGGATTAGTGGAACAGGCTAGAATAATGACAAGCCGCCAACATCTTGTTGGCCTGATCGATGTTCTTTGTTCAAGCCTCGATTATTATCCGAAAAAAAAGAAGACGAAAAAACCTCTGACAAAATAATCCGGCCTCTTTTATCATCACAGGTACCACCCTAAACCGCCGTCAACTGAAAACTGACAACCGCATTAAAAAAGGGAAGCCCGAAACCGGACTTCCCTTTTTGTTTACAGCTTTGTAAGGTTGCGAAATATTTTATTCCACGAGTTCGAACAGGGCCGCGGCACCCATGCCGCCGCCGATACACATGGACTCGACGCCGTATTTCACGCCCCGCTCACGCATCTCGTTTACGAGCTGCGCGCAGAGCTTTGCGCCGGTGCATCCCAGTGGATGTCCAAGGGCGATGGCGCCGCCGTTTACGTTGAAAATGCGGCTGTCGCTCTCGGATGACCAGAGGGCCTTGTTTTCATAAATTCCGAGCTGCTGCATGCAGTAGATCGCCTGTGAGGCAAAGGCCTCGTTGACCTCGAAAAGTCCAATGTCTTCGACCTTCAGGCCGGCCATCTTGAGGACCTTGGGGATGGCATATGCCGGTCCCACGCCCATTTCGTCGGATTTTACCCCGGCTACCGCATAGGCCACGACCCGGGCAACCGGTTTTTGATTGTATTTTTTAAGCGCGTCTTCGCCCATGAGCAGGGTAGCTGCCGCGCCGTCCGTTGTCTGGGAAGAATTGCCGGCCGTAACCGATCCTGTTGCGGCAAAAACCGTCCGGAGCTTGGCAAGCCCTTCAACGGTCGTGGTTTCACGAACTCCGTCGTCAAAATCCTGGATAAAGGTCTCCTTTACCCAGGAGCCGTCTTTTTCCACATACCTGTCCGCAGGCGTGGGGACGATCTCCTTGTATTTTCCAGCTTTTTGTGCGGCCACGGCCTTCATCTGTGAATGATAGGCAAATTCGTCCTGCATCTCCCGGGTGATCTTGTAACGGTTGGCCACGTTTTCCGCCGTGACTCCCATGGAAATATAGACATCCGGGCATTTGGCAGTCCATTCGGGATGGGGCCTGGGCATGTTGCCGCCCATGGGTACGATGGACATGGATTCAACGCCGCTTCCAATGGCGACGTCACACCAGCCGCACTTGATCCGCATGGTCTGCAACGCGATGGCCTCAAGGCTGGACGAGCAGAAACGGTTGACGGTAACGCCGCAGGTTGTGTCCGGAAAACCGGCCATCTGGGCCACCACGCGGGCGATATTCAGGCCCTGTTCGGCCTCGGGAAAGGCGCATCCGGTCATGATGTCCTCAACAGCCCCTTTTTCAAGGCCCGGGGTCCGTTCCATGACGCCGTTTAATGCGGTCTTGAGCAGGTCTTCCGGCCTGGTCTGGGCAAGGGCGCCTTTTTTCCGGCGGCAACCCGGGGTTCTTACCGATGTTACGATATATGCATCTTTCATAGGTGTATCCTCCTGACTCTTTTAGAGTTTTTTTATCATGCAAATATCCTTCGGGGCCATGCCGGCCCCGAAAGTTTATTATCCGTTAAAGGAACAGGGGCTTTCCGGTCTTCATGATGTGTTCCGCCATCTTCTGGGTGTTTTCGGTCTTCCAGAGTTCCACAAAGGCTTCCCGTTCGAGCTTCATGAGATATTCCTCGGAGACCAGGGTGCCGCATGGAACGTCGCCGCCGGCCATGCAGAAGGCGATCTTTTTTGCGATGAATTCCATGTGCGGGGTCATGTAGCCGCCGGACATCATGTTAAACATCTCGGCATAGATCATGCCTTTTGCATCCCTGCCGAATACCGGGTATTTTTTCTTTCTCGGGGGCGTATAGCCGTCGTCAACCATTTTAAGGACGTCTTTTTTGGCTTCGCCGATCTGGGAATCCCGGTTGTAGACGATCCGGTCGGTCGGCTTAAGAAGGCCCTTGTTCATTGCATCGGCCGCAGAGTTGGAAACCTTTGCCTGGGCCACGTTCATGAACGCCTGGATGAAGAATCCGGCATAATCGGTGAGCTTGGCTACCGGCGGGATGTTTTTGATAAAATTCTGCCAGAGATGGATCATGCCGCAACCGCCGGGAACGAGGCCCGCGCCGATTTCAACCAGACCCATGAACAGGTCCGCGCATGCAACGATCTTGTCGGCCGACATGCAGGTTTCGCATCCGCCGCCCAGGGTAAGGCCGTAGGGAGCCGCGACCACCGGGAACGGCGCGTACTTGGTTGCCATGATACCGGTGTGCACTTCCGCGATAAAGTCGTTAATTTCGGTGAATTTACCTGCCTTTGCGAGTCCGAGCATAAAGGAGAGGTCGCCGCCGGCCGAAAATGCGCCCGGCATGCCGCCCGCCTGGTTGCCGATGACCAGCCCGACGCCGTTTTCAAGGACATATTCGCCTGCTTCGCGCATGAAATTGACCATTTCCTTGTTGATGGCGTTCATCTTGGAATGGAATTCAAGGTTAAATACACCGTCGCCTATGTCGATAAGAGATGCGGAAGGGGTCGTTTTTACAACCTTGTTGTCAGCGCGCAGGTTGGCAAGCACGATGACGTTGTCGCTGACCGGGACCGGTTTGTAGGACTTGGACGCGAAATCATAGAACATGGTTTTCGCGCCTTCAACCTTGTAGAAGGAAGTGTTTCCTGCGGCAAGCATATCCTTGACATTTGCCGGGACCGTAAGGCCGTCTGCTTCCATCT